>JALWYR010000163.1 GCA_027003085.1 Flavobacteriales bacterium | reverse complement strand
CGTTACCGGATCAATAAAAAATTGGGATTGAATATCCCCGAAGATGTTACCGTTCTGACCAAAGAAGATATTATTTCCATTATTAAACAACTTATCCGGCTTATTAATTCCAAGCAAGAGGTGGATGACATTGACCACCTTTCCAACCGGCGTGTGCGTACGGTGGGCGAACAATTGCAGCAGCAGTTTGCCGTGGGTTTGGCCCGGATGGTACGCACCATTCGCGAACGAATGAACGTGCGCGACAACGAAGTGTTTACACCGGCCGATTTGATTAATGCCAAAACGCTTTCGTCGGTTATCAATTCTTTCTTTGGTACCAACCAATTGAGTCAATTTATGGACCAAACCAACCCCTTGGCCGAAATTACGCACAAACGTCGTTTGTCGGCCTTGGGTCCGGGTGGTTTGTCGCGTGAGCGAGCCGGATTCGAAGTACGCGACGTTCACTACACCCACTATGGTCGTTTGTGTCCGATCGAGACACCCGAAGGGCCGAACATCGGGCTTATTTCGTCCTTGGCCGTTTATGCCAAGGTGAACAAAATGGGCTTTATCGAAACGCCCTATTACAAGGTGGAAAACGGCAAAGTGCTTTATGACGAACAACCCGTGTATTTGACAGCCGAAGAAGAAGAAGGTAAGAAAATAGCCCAAGCCACCACGCCTACCGATGACGATGGTAAAATTATTCCCGAACGCCTGCAAGTGCGTGAAGAAGGTGATTTTCCCGTGGTCAAGCGCGAAGAAGTGGATTATATGGATGTGGCACCCAACCAAATTGCATCCATTTCCGCTTCGTTGATTCCGTTCCTGGAACATGACGACGCCAACCGGGCTTTGATGGGTTCGAACATGATGCGTCAGTCGGTACCGCTGATCAATCCCGAGGTGCCCATTGTGGGGACAGGATTGGAAAAACGGGTGGCCATCGATTCGCGTATCCTTATCAACGCCGAAGGCGACGGTGAAGTGGTTTATGTGGATGCCGATAAAATTGTGATTCGCTACGACCGGACCGAGGAAGAACGTTTGGTAAGTTTCGAACCGGACGAAAAAACCTACAACCTGATCAAATTCCGTAAAAGCAATCAAAACACGACCATCAACCTGGTGCCCATAGTGCGCAAAGGGCAGCGGGTCAAAAAAGGCCAGGTACTCACCGAAGGATATGCCACCAAAGGCGGCGAATTGGCTTTGGGTCGTAACCTGCTGGTGGCCTTTATGCCGTGGAAAGGATACAACTTCGAGGACGCTATCGTGATTTCCGAAAAAGTGGTTCGCGAGGATTATTACACGTCCATCCATATCGATGAATTCACACTGGAAGTGCGCGACACCAAATTGGGACAGGAAGAATTGACCAACGATATACCGAATGTGAGTGAAGAAGCACTCAAAGATTTGGACGAAAACGGAATTATCCGCATCGGTGCCGAGGTCAAAACGGGTGATATTTTGATTGGTAAGGTAACGCCCAAAGGCGAATCCGACCCTTCGCCCGAAGAAAAACTCTTGCGTGCCATATTCGGTGAAAAGGCCGGTGATGTTAAGGATGCATCGCTCAAAGTTCCTTCGTCGGTGCAGGGAGTAGTTATAGATAAAAAACTCTTTACCCGTTCGATGAAAGACCGCCGCAAGCGTATGCAGGACAAGGTGGAAATCGAAAAATTGGAGAAAAAATACGGCGAACAGCTGGAAGCCCTGCGTGAAAAACTGGTCGAAAAACTGTTTTCGATTGTCAATGGAAAAACCTCACAAGGTGTTTACGACGAATTGGGAGAGGAAGTATTTCCCAAAGGGAAAAAGTTTACACTTAAAGCATTAAGTGCTTATAAAAATTATGAACATTTGATCCACGGCACGTGGACCACGGATGAGCATTTGAACCATTTGATTTCGGAATTGCTCAATAACTATAAAATCAAGGTTAATCAAATCAAAGGGAATTTGCGACGTGATAAGTTTGCCATTAGTGTGGGAGATGATTTGCCTTCGGGTATCCTGAAATTGGCCAAGGTTTATATTGCCCAAAAACGCAAGCTCAAAGTGGGTGATAAAATGGCAGGACGTCACGGAAACAAAGGTATTGTGGCCAAGATTGTTCGCGAAGAGGATATGCCGTTCCTGGAAGACGGAACGCCGGTGGACATCGTATTGAACCCTTTGGGTGTACCTTCGCGTATGAACATCGGTCAGATTTACGAAACCGTATTGGGCTGGGTAGGCAAGAAATTGGGTGTCAAATTCTCAACACCCATTTTCGACGGCGCCACTTTGGATGAAATCAATGCTTTGTCCGAAAAAGCCGGCGTTCCCAAAGAAGGTGTAACCTACCTCTACGACGGAGGAACCGGCGAACGTTTCGATCAGCCTACTACTGTGGGAGTAATTTATATGCTCAAACTCAATCACTTGGTTGACGATAAGATGCACGCCCGGGCTATCGGCCCCTATTCGCTCATTACGCAGCAACCTTTGGGCGGTAAAGCCCAGTTCGGTGGCCAGCGATTCGGAGAAATGGAGGTATGGGCATTGGAAGCCTACGGTGCATCGTCCACCTTACGCGAAATTCTCACCGTCAAGTCCGACGATGTTACGGGCCGTACCAAAACCTACAACGCCATTGTCAAAGGGCAGCCTATGCCCGAACCCGGCATACCGGAATCCTTCAACGTGCTTTTGCACGAACTTCGCGGACTGGCCCTTGATGTTCGCCTCGAAGACGAACAAGGCAACGACGTGATGAAAAACAAATAATAATTCCAAACGATTAAGTATTTACGTGATTATGGCACGAACAAAAGATAACAAAAGCATCAAATTCGACCGGATTTCCATCGGTTTGGCTTCGCCCGACGTGATCAAAAGCATGTCGCGCGGTGAAGTGCTCAAACCCGAAACCATCAACTACCGTACCCACAAGCCCGAACGCGACGGGTTGTTCTGTGAACGCATTTTCGGGCCGGTAAAAGATTATGAATGTGCTTGCGGCAAATACAAACGCGTTCGCTACAAAGGCGTGGTTTGTGACCGCTGTGGGGTGGAAGTTACCGAAAAGAAAGTGCGACGCGAACGTATGGGACACATCGAATTGGTGGTTCCCGTGGCACATATTTGGTATTTCCGGTCCAACCCCAATAAAATGGCCTACCTGTTGGGGCTGCCCTCCAAAAAATTGGAAACCATCGTTTACTACGAACGTTATGTGGTTATCCAACCCGGCGAAGCCATCTACCCCGATGGTCGTCCGGTGAAAAAAATGGATTTGCTCACCGAGGAAGAGTATCACGAAGTGTTATCGCTCTTACCCGAAGAAAATAAATATCTTCCCGACGAAGATCCCAACAAGTTTATCGCCAAAATGGGTGCCGAAGCCATCCAAATGTTACTTAAACAAATCGATTTGGATGAACTTTCGTATGAGCTCCGGCATAAAGCAAACCACGAAACATCCAAGCAACGGCGTACCGAGGCCTTCAAGCGCCTGCAAGTGGTGGAAGCTTTTCGCGAAGCCAACAAACGCCGCGAAAACCGGCCCGAATGGATGATTATAAACATTGTACCGGTTATTCCGCCCGAATTACGACCCTTGGTGCCGCTTGACGGTGGCCGTTTTGCTACATCCGACCTGAACGACCTGTATCGCCGTGTTATTATCCGCAATAACCGTCTCAAACGATTGATGAGTATCAAAGCGCCCGAGGTTATTTTGCGTAACGAAAAACGGATGCTCCAAGAAGCGGTGGATTCGCTGTTTGACAATACGCGAAAATCCACGGCCGTAAAAACCCAATCCAACCGACCGCTTAAATCATTGTCCGATAGCTTGAAAGGTAAACAAGGGCGTTTCCGTCAAAACCTGTTGGGTAAACGTGTGGATTATTCGGCCCGTTCGGTTATTGTTGTGGGGCCGGAACTTAAAATCTACGAAACGGGTATTCCCAAAGATATGGCGGCCGAACTGTACCGTCCTTTTATCATTCGCCGCCTGCTCGACCGCGGTATTGTCAAAACGGTTAAATCGGCCAAGAAAATCATCGATCGCAAAGAACCCGTAGTATGGGACATCCTGGAAGATGTGCTTAAAGGCCATCCTGTCTTGCTCAACCGTGCACCTACCTTGCACCGCTTGGGTATTCAGGCTTTTCAACCCAAACTCATCGAAGGCAAGGCCATTCAACTGCACCCTTTGGTGTGTGCGGCTTTTAACGCCGACTTCGACGGCGACCAAATGGCCGTTCACCTTCCCCTGGGCCCCGAAGCCATTCTGGAAGCGCAACTCCTTATGTTGGCTTCGCAAAACATCCTGAATCCGGCCAATGGTGAACCCATAGCCGTACCATCGCAGGATATGGTTTTGGGACTTTACTATATGACCAAAGAACGTAAGTCCACACCCGAACATCCGGTGAAGGGTGAAGGAATGAAATTCTATGGCCCCGAAGATGTAAAAATCGCCTTGGATGAAGGTGTGGTGGATTTGCATGCCCTTGTGGAAGTTGTGGTTGATGATGTGGACGAAAACGGCAATCCGGTCAAACGAATGATTCAGACTACGCCGGGCCGCATCATTTTCAATGACTATGTTCCCAAAGGCATTGGCTATATCAACGAATTACTTACTAAAAAAGCACTGAAAAAAGTTATTACCAAAATATTAAAACAAACCGATATTCCCACCACCTCCAAATTCCTTGATAATATCAAGGAGTTGGGCTTTATGCAAGCCTTCAAAGGCGGGTTATCATTTGCTTTACCCAATATCCAAGTGCCCGAGTCCAAAAAAGAAATTGTCGAATACTCCAAGCGCAATGTGGATGAAATCAATGCGGCTTATGCAATGGGTGCACTGGGTAAAACCGAGCGCTATAACAAGGTAGTGGACGAATGGACCCACGCCGATACCCAACTTTCGGCTTCATTGATCGAAAAATTGTCTAAGGACGACCAGGGATTCAACTCCGTTTTTATGATGTTGGATTCGGGGGCCCGTGGTTCGCGCGAACAGATTAAACAGCTTATCGGTATGCGTGGCTTGATGGCCAAGCCCAAGAAATCCACGGCAGGCGGAGGCGAGGTTATCGAAACGCCCATTCTATCCAACTTCAAGGAGGGCTTGTCCATCCAGGAATATTTTATTTCAACCCACGGGGCCCGTAAAGGTTTGGCCGATACGGCCCTTAAAACCGCCGACGCCGGTTATTTGACCCGCCGTTTGGTGGATGTGTCGCAAGACGTTGTGGTTACCGAGGAGGATTGTGGTACTTTGCGCGGAATTCGAGTGTCGGCCTTGAAGAAAAATAATATCTTAATCGAATCCCTGTCCGACCGTATCTTGGGCCGGGTGATTCTGGATGATCTGTATCATCCCGTAACCAACGAATTAATTATTGGCGAGGGTCAGGAAATAACCGAAGAAATTGCCCGTAAAATCGAAGAAGCGGGTATCGAAACGGTCGAGGTGCGTTCGCCGCTTACTTGTGAGGCCAAGCGTGGAGTATGTGCCAAATGTTATGGCCGCAACCTGGCCACCGGAAATATGGTGGAATTGGGCGAAGCCGTAGGCGTTATCGCTGCACAGTCGATCGGTGAACCCGGAACGCAGCTTACCTTGCGTACGTTCCACCAAGGTGGTATTGCCGGTGCCGTGGCCGAAGAAAGTACGTTGAGGGCCAAACATAATGGTATTATCGAAATTTCCGACCTGCGCACCATTAAGGGCGAAGACGAAGAAGGTAAACCCGTGGACATTGTCGTTTCCCGTGCCAGCGAGTTGAAAATCCTGAACGAAAAGAACGGCAATGTATTGGCCAAGAATAATTTGTTCTACGGTTCGTATCTCTACAAGAAATCCGGCGACAAAGTCAAAAAAGGCGAGTTAATAGCCCGTTGGGATCCGCACACTTCGGTTATTATTTCCGAAAAAGGCGGAAAAGTGGAATTCAGCGATTTGGTCGAAGGCATCAACTACAATATCGAAGTGGACGATTCCACCAACAAACGTGATATTGTTATTAGCGAAACCAAAGACAAACGCAAACTGCCCGCCATCCTGATCAAAGATCCCAAAACCGGCGATGTGATTCAAACCTACAACTTGCCTGTGGAAGCACGGCTAACGGTTAAAGACGGGCAAAAAATCAAGCCCGGTACGGTAATTGCCAAAATTCCGCGACGCTCGGCACGTGCAGGTGATATTACCGGTGGTTTACCGCGCGTTACCGAGTTGTTTGAAGCGCGTAACCCGTCCAACCTGGCCGTGGTTTCGGAAATCGACGGTATTGTCAAATTCGGAAAAATAAAACGCGGTAATCGCGAGGTGATTGTCGAAGGTAAAAACGGCGAGAAAAAGAAATATTTGGTCAAATTGTCCAGTCAAATGTTGCTGGTTCAGGAAAACGATTATGTCAAAGCCGGAACCCCGCTTTCCGACGGTGTGATTTCGCCTGCCGATATTTTGAAAATCAAAGGCCCTTCGGCCGTTCAGCAATATTTGGTAAACGAAATTCAGGAAGTTTATCGCCGTCAGAATGTGGGTATCAACGACAAGCACTTCGAAGTGGTGGTGCGTCAAATGATGCGTAAAGTGGAAATTGTGGAATCGGGCGACACCAATTTCTTGCCCGGCCAATTGGTGCACAAAGACGATTTCATCGAGGAAAACGACCGCATCTTCAATATGAAAGTGGTGGAAGATGCCGGCGATTCCGAAGTGCTGAAACCCGGCGCTATTGTCAGCTTGCGCGAATGGCGCGACGAAGTTTCGCGCCTCAAACGCGAGGATAAAAAATTGCCCGTGGTACGCGACACGGTTCCTGCAACGGCCCGTCCGGTGCTGCAAGGTATTACGCGCGCATCCTTGCAAACCAAGTCGTGGATTTCGGCCGCTTCGTTCCAGGAAACCACCAAGGTGCTCAACGAGGCCGCCGTGGCCGCCAAGGTGGACTATCTGGAAGGGTTGAAAGAAAACGTGATTGTGGGTAAGAAAATTCCGGCAGGAACCGGTATGCGCATTTATGAAAAATTGGTGGTTGGCACGGTGGAGCAGCAAATGGATGAGGAAGAAGCCGGAACCACCGGAACCGACAAATAAAAAGTATCGAAATGAAAAATCAAAAACCCCAAAATCAAATCAACATCGAAGTTCCGGCCGAAGTGGCCGACGGAACATACAGCAATTTGGCCGTCATCAACCATTCGGTTTCGGAATTTGTGGTGGACTTTATCAACATTATGCCCGGCGTGCCCAAAGCCCAAGTAAAAGCACGCATTATCCTCACACCGCAACACGCCAAAAAGTTTTTGCGGGCATTGGAGGAAAACATTCGCCGCTTTGAGGCCACGCACGGGACCATCAAGGAATATAACGAACCGCCCCAAGGGCCGCCGGTCAATTTCGGCCCCCACGGCGAGGCCTGAAAGGCCTGCATCAAAAAACGCCTTGTGCAAATTGCGCAAGGCGTTTTTGATTGGAAAAGCATCCGGTTTTATCCGTTCAACCGTGCTTCGAGGTTATCTTTGAGGGTTTGCAGAAATTCTTCCGTGTTCAGGTAATGTTCACGGCGTAGTTTGTCCTTATGAATGAGCAAGGCCAAATCCTTGGTCATTTTGCCGCTTTCCACGGTTTTGATTACCACGTCTTCCAGCGTATCGGCAAATTGGATGAGTTCCCGGTTGCCGTCCAATTTACCGCGATGCCGCAGTCCGGTGGTCCAGGCAAAAATCGAGGCAATCGGGTTGGTGGAAGTTTCTTCGCCCCTTTGCCAACGGCGATAGTGCCGTGTTACGGTGCCGTGGGCGGCTTCGGCTTCCAGGGTTTTGCCGTCGGGCGTGAGCAGGGCCGAAGTCATTAAGCCCAACGAACCGAATCCTTGGGCCACAACGTCCGATTGCACATCGCCGTCATAGTTTTTGGTGGCCCACACAAATCCGCCGTTACCTTTAAGTGCAAAGGCCACCATATCGTCGATAAGCCGGTGTTCGTACCAAATGCCGGCCGCTTCGAATTTTTCCTTGAATTCCTTGTCGTAAATTTCTTGGAAAATATCTTTGAACCTGCCGTCGTAGGCCTTCAAAATGGTGTTTTTGGTGGAAAGGTAAAGCGGATATTTAAGGTCCAATGCGCGGTTGAACGACGCACGGGCAAAGCCTTCGATCGATTCGTCGGTGTTGTACATGGCCATAGCCACACCGTCGCCTTTGAACTCATAAACTTCGTATGTTTGCGGCTCACCGTTTTCGGGTTCGTAAACCAATTTCAGTTTGCCTTTACCTTTGGTAACAATATCGGTGGCCTTGTATTGGTCGCCGTGGGCGTGCCGGCCGATGATGATGGGTTTTTCCCATCCGGGAACGTATTTGGGAATGTTTTTGATGATAATTGGCGCCCGGAAAACCGTTCCGCCCAGGATGTTACGAATGGTTCCGTTGGGCGATTTCCACATTTTTTTGAGCCCGAACTCTTCCACGCGGGCTTCGTCGGGCGTAATGGTGGCACATTTAACGCCCACGTTGTATTTTTTGATGGCCAAAGCGGCATCCACCGTTACTTGGTCGTCGGTGGCATCGCGGTTTTGGATGCTCAGGTCGAAATAAACGATGGGTAAATCCAAATAAGGCAAAATCAATTGTTCCTTGATGTAATGCCAAATAATCCGGGTCATTTCGTCCCCGTCCAATTCTACGATGGGATTGTGAACTTTAATTTTTTTCATTGATAGGAATTTTTCGTTACAAACATAACAAACTTCAATGGATTTTAGACCTGATTTTGTTCAGGATTTTCAAGGATTGAAGCATTTTTGTCAATCGTATTTCCGGATAAAAAATCGGTAAAAATAAAAATGGTAAACAAAAAATCCCGGTGTCTTCACTCCGGGATTTTTGCGGATGTTTAATCCTGTTTTTTGGCAAAGGATCGTTTTTCCTTGATGCGAGCTTTTTTGCCGCGCAATTTACGGAAGTAGAAAATACGTCCGCGACGTACTTTACCGCGTTTGTTTACTTCGATTTTTTGGATTGCGGGCATATTGATGGGAAAAATACGTTCCACACCGATATCGCCCGACATTTTGCGCACCGTAAAAGTTTCGGTGGCGCCGCTTCCGCGTCGTTGGATTACCGTTCCGCGGAAAAACTGCGTACGCGTTTTGTTTCCTTCGCGGATTTCGTAGTAAACGGTAATGGTGTCGCCCGCATCAAACTGCGGAAAATCCTTTTTTTCGATCAGTTGGTCTTCTACAAACCGGATAATGTCGTCCATTGTTCCGAAATTTTAGACGTTAGGGCAAGGAAACATCCACGCACCCTGCGCCAGCGGTTTCGCAAGCCGGATGCAAATATACGATATTTTTTATTCAAAAAAGCCCTTGGCTATTTCCACCAATTGGTTGAAACTATCGGCATCGAGCGAAGCGCCGCCCACCAAGGCGCCGTCCACGTTGGGCCGGGCGAAAATATCGCGTGCATTGGCCGGTTTTACGCTGCCACCATAAAGAATCATCAAGGCATCGGCCAAGGCCTGGCCGTATTTTCCGGCAACGAGTTCACGGATGTGGCCATGCATTTCGTCGGCCTGCTCGGGCGATGCCGTTTTTCCCGTGCCGATGGCCCAAACGGGTTCGTAGGCGATTTTGACCAAGCGCCAATCTTCGGGTTGCAGGTCGAAAAGCACTTGGGTGATTTGTCGGGCAACGGTTTCAAAGTGCAGGCCGGCTTCGCGCTGTGCCAGGGTTTCGCCCACGCAGTAAATCATTTCCATATCGTTTTCGATGCCCGTTTGCACCTTGCGCCGCAAGGTTTCGTTGGTTTCACCGAAATAGGCCCGGCGTTCCGAATGGCCCAGAATCACGCCATAGACACCTATCGACCGTAGCATCCCGGCCGACACTTCGCCCGTGTAGGCGCCCTTTTCGGCCCAATGCATATTTTGGGCAATAATATCCACATCGGTGTCTTCGAACAATTGCACCAAACGATACAAGTTGGTAAACGAAGGCGCGATTTTGACTTCCACCCGCGGGTGGGCACGGTAGATTTGTTCGAAACGGGCCGAAAAATCTTCGGCTTCGGGCAGGTTCAGGTTCATTTTCCAGTTGCCGGCCACACAAAGTTTGTTCTTGTTTCGCATCGTGATGGCTTTTGGCGGCAATTTACAAAGATTGAGCGGAACCACTCATTGGGCGGGCAAGTAAACGTATAAGGTATCGCCGTTTTTGTTGGCCCATTGGTAATCACGGATAAAAGGATTGTAGTAACGAAGCTGACCGTAGGTCAGGCCGAATTTCCGGGCAAATCCGGGCCACGAGCTCACGGCCGTGTCCACTATCACTTTGCGCAATTCCGGCAGGTGATACAAATCCTTTTCGCGGAAGTGGAAGCCGTAATCCTGCGGATGTTCCATAATTTCCTTGATGGCGGCAATGCGATAGATGTATTTGGCGGTTTCGGGATTAAGGTAAAGGTCGTAATAGTCGGTTGCCCCTTGGTCGTCCAGGGCTTTTTGCAGGCCTTGCCGGCCCCTGTTGTAGGCGGCGGCGGCCAGGGTCCACGAACCGAATTGTTGCCGGGCCTCGGCCAGGTAGCGGCAGGCGGCTTCGGTGGCCAGCCACGGGTCGTAGCGTTGGTCGATTTCCTTATCGACAATAAGCCCGTATTTGCGGGCCGTGCCTTTCATCAGTTGCCAAATGCCTGCGGCACCGGCCGGACTGACCACGGGTTCCAAATTGCTTTCGGCCACGGCCAGGTATTTGAAATCCTCCGGTATGCCGTAGCGTTGCAAAATGGGTTCGAAAAGCGGAAAATATTTTCGCGCCCGCTTGAATTTGAGCAGTGCATACGACTGCCAATACACATTGACAAGCAGTTCGCGGTCGAGGCGTTCGCGCACCCAAGGTTTTTCCACCGGAACGCGTTCACCGGCAAAATACAAGCTGTCGGGCAGCGGCAGGGCATAGATGCGGTAATGTTCCTTAAAATCGTCGGTTACGGCTTTGTCGGTAACGGTGTTTTGGGTGCTGCGGACAAAAAAACTAAGCACAAAACCCAAAAAAATACCCGATACCAAAATGCCGATACGCTTACGCATAGCCGGAATTGTTTGGGTAAAAATACGGAATTCCGCCGGGATTGTCAAAAGCAAATAGATAAGGATATTGTGAAAATGATTAACTTTGAAAGACTACACTATCGGTATGATTTATGAATGAATTTAATAAATACAGATTCTTGCTCAAATATTTGTTTTCGATTTTATTACTTTTGTGGGAAATTGTTATTTTTTTAAGTCTCGTATGGGGAGAAGACCCGCATTTTCCCTATCTATTGTTTATTACGCTACTTGCTATTACAGCAGGCCTTTCTAAGGTAAAGTATTCCAACGAAATTTTTGTTGTTATGGCCTTTCTATGGATGGCTTTTAGTGCGGAAACAATCGGTTATTTTATCTTTTTTGAAAAATTCAATCTCGGGAGAATGGCCTTAGGTTATATTCCTTTTTTGATAGCTATGGGTGTTCTTTTAGGTGTTGATAAAATTTTTCCAAACACAAATGTTATTATCCAAAAAAAATTGCTGATAATGATTGCATTGGTATTGGGCATCGGTTCCTATGGATGTAAATCGTTTACGCTGGAAAGAAATTGTATTCTTTTTCCGAGTAACAATCAAGCATCGTATATGATTGAAATTGTTATGACACCTAAAAATTATTTAAGCTTACAACTAAAAGACGAAAATTTTAGAAAAGAAATTGAAGCCAATGGAATTAAGGATAAATATTGGGGTAATTATTATTGTCCTGAAATGAAAATACGTGTATGTACCACTTTTGGAAAAATCGTTTCTGCTAAAATCATTTCTTTTAATAATACCGATACAGGGAAAAAATATGTTTTTAAAAGCCACATACGTTTACTTTGGAACAAACCTTATGTAGCTTATGGTGAAGGTAATATTTTAGTTCCGGATGAACCGCATTTGTGGTATTAAGATGCGTTTTCGAAAAGTTATTTGATAAAAGGTAATCGCTATGGTTAAAACAAGTTTATTTGTTGTTGTTTTGATATTAATTACGAGTAAGGTTCTGGCACAAACACCATTAGGCATCGGACTTGTCCGCATCCGTTTTGATGAGCATTTGAAATTGAACTTTTATTCCGATACGATGAACGTCGAACCTGTCAAAACGCTACAATTTTATTACGACCCCAACATCGATGCTACGAACATACAAAATTTGGACCTCCAACTCCATTGGCTAAAACCGGAAGCACTTTGGTTGGATTACCATTTTATGGTTTTCCGGCTTGTTTCTCAAACAGGCCGTTGGTTTAAGGTAATAGTGAATAACGAAAACGGCCGGAGCTATTGGATAAAACGGACCAACAAAACGGAATTTCAATCTTGGGAATCCTATCTGAAAGGAATGGTTTCCGTTGCCCGTCTCCCACAATTCCCCCAAAAAATCAGATCCAAGCCGGACGACCACGCTCCCGTTATCGAATATCAGGGCCAGGATTGTTTTGTTGTCAAGTCGGTTCGTGGTGATTGGTTGGAAATCGCCACATCCGGTATTTGCGATGAAACTTCCAAGCAAATCAAATCGGGATGGATTCGTTGGCGCAAGGGCAACCGGCTGCTCATTGAATATTTCCCTACCTGTTGAAAAGGAATTAAATTAATGAACTATTTCCCCGGAGGTTGCTAACATCCGAATCCGATATCAATAATGATTTTTCCCTTTTTTCCACTTAACACGGCCGGTAATGTGGGTATGTATTCTTTGTCTTCTTTTAAAAAACCTCAAATAAATAAGGTGAAAAGTGATGTTAGATATTTGTATTTAGGCTTGTAAAACAAAAACTAATATTTCGATTATCACGTTCAAATGAAAAAGGCGATCTCGGTAAAGGGGTGGGGTGGGGGATTTATCATTTTTTTTTGGAAGCCCAAACACAAAATAAAAGAATATCCCATAAAAAATTGCTGTTCGGAAGTTGTTGAAATACTATTTTATAGATGTTATAGAGATATTGCCGTATTACAAACAAACCCGCCTCCATCCGGAAGCGGGTTTTTTTAAGGGCAAATTACCCCATTGGTATTACTCCTTGTCCTGCGCGGCTTTGGCTGCTTCGCAGTTGATAATCTTGAATTCCGTACGGCGGTTCAATTGATGTTGTTCTTCGGTACATTTTACCCCGTCAACACATCCGTTAACCGGTTGGCTTTCGCCATACCATTTTGCAATCAAACGGTCGCGCGAAATACCATGACGCGTCAAGTATTTGATCGCCGACATTGTACGTTTGCGCGACAAACGTATGTTATACGCTTTGCTTGCACGACTGTCCGTATGACTGCCTACCTCTACCTTGATCTGCGGATACTTATTCATCAAGGCAATCACTTCCTCCAACTTCGGTTTATCGCTTTCGCGAATGAAGTATTTGTCCAAATCATAGTACAAGGGTTGTATCTTGTAGGAACAAATATCCTCCATTTGCTTCTTCTCGCGACTCAACGGAATATCCTTGGTAATGTCGTTTTTTATTCCCTCGGTCGATACCGTCGTTTCGTAAGCATCGTAGCCATCCTTATTCACCTGCAAAGTGTATTCATGGCCCGGTTTTATCTTTACCTGATAACGTCCGTCAGGGCCCGCTTCCACACGCTTATACGGCTTGCCGTCTTGCAAAACCGTTACCGTGGCCACCAAGGGCTCATTGGTGTGCGTGTCGTAAACCTTGCCAGCCAATAAGTATTCAGCCAAGGCCTGCTTGAAGTCCTTCAAGCCCGTAAAGCCGTAAATATCATCATCACCTTTGCCGCCTTCGCGGTTCGATGAAAAATATCCGTTTTCCTTGGTCGTATGGTATATCAATGCAAAATCATCGGCAGGGCCATTAATTTGGGCACCCAAATTTACCGAGTTGCCTTCCGGCTCGCCTTGCCCGTTCAGCTTGACGGCAAAAACATCCAAGCCGCCCAAACCGGGTAAACCGTCCGAAGCAAAGAACAAATACTTACCGTCGTCGCTCAACGCCGGAAACATTTCTTTGCCCTCGGTGTTTATCGCGTCTCCCAAGCGCATGGGTGTTCCCCAACTGCCATCGCCATTTCGGGTTACTTTGTAAAGATCCGTTTGGCCCTTTCCGCCGGGCATGTCCGATACAAAATACAAGGTGTTGCCGTCGGCACTTAGGGCACCGTGCCCGCAAGAATAATCCTTGCTATTGAAAGGCAACGGTTGAGCCTCGCTCCATACGCCGTTTTCCAAATGTGATTCATAGAGCCACAATTTGTTATCCTGCGTCTTTTCGCCGTAGATATTGCGTGTTACAATCATCAAATCGCCCGCTTTGTTAAATGTGGCCGGGCCATCATGATAGCGTTTATTCAAATCACTTGCAAAGGGTGTCATGTTTTGCAAGTCCATATCATCGGTCATGCGTGCCTCGAAAAGGTTCAAATAGCGTTGGTTGTTCCCGCCCCAAATACGGCCGAAACCGCGGGCGCTGGCAAATACCACACTGCTATCTTTATAAAAAGCGGGGCCGAAATCCTCGTATTTACCATTAACCGAAACATTGATCAACTTAACATTTTCGTTCATGCCTTGCAAATCCTTGTAATAGTCCGGATTGGCCATAAAACGTGCCGCACGGCTATCGCCGGGTTTTTGCTTGGCAAATTTTTCCATCCAACGGTTGGCTTGTTCATAATCTCCATTACGACGCAATAAGTATGCGTATTGATATACATCGTTGGCATCGTATTGACCGGTTTCGATCAGTTTTTCATAAGCCGTCGTGGCTTTGGCTACATCGCCCATTACGTAATAGGCCTTGGCCAAATTGCGATACACGTGCGCATCTTTATCCTTATCGCTAAGCATTTCATAGCTTGCAATGGCCTTTTCGTAGTCAAACCGGTTGAAATAATCGTCGGCCTTCTTCAAGCGCCATTGCTGGGCCTGAATTCCCGTGGTCATACTCAGCAGTAGTATCATTGTGGTTAACAGACCGGTTATGCTATGCATGGCCGTTTTTTTCTGTATGTGTTTCATATGGATTAATTTTTTCTTTTGGATTAAAAGAAACGCGGTGAATGAATTTTATTGCGATCCTTGAAATAAAAATCATAGCCCAGCATAAACTCATGTGTGCCGTTCGAATAATTACGCAAAGGCGTAGTGGTGTAATCATATGCATATCCTACCCGGAAAGCCGGTGTGATGTAGTAGTTTATCAAACCGCTAAACATTGCTCCGTGCCGGTAAGCCACGCCTAAGCCCAGCTTTTGGTATAAATAAACCATACCGGTCAAATCTATCGACAGCGGAGCTCCCTCCACAGCTTTGACCAAAAACGAGGGCTTGAACATCACATTATTGCTAACATCGAACAGGTAACCTCCGATAAAAAACCAGTGCCGCTTGGCTTGGCCCAATTCAATATTATTTACCTTTAAGGCTGTGGTAATAAGTTTCGGAACCGCAAGGCCCAAATAGCCACGTTCGCCATAGTAGTATAAACCGACACCTATATTCGGCAGCATTTTTCCTTTAAAATCGAACACATAGGGGTCGGCTACCACATCACGTCTCAAATCTTCCAAATTTCCTTGATAAACCCCGAAACCGGCTTTAATTCCCAAACGCAATTTGGAAAGCGGAGTTATTTGTAAACCATAGGAATAGTCTACAAAAAATTGCGTTTGATGAACCGGACCTACCGCATCATTCACCAAGGATAATCCCCAACCCATGTTCTTGTTCGGAACCGGTGAATGAATTGTAAAGGTTTGAGTAACCGGCGCGCCGGGCAAACCTACCCATTGCGTACGGTACAAACCCAAAACGCTGATGGCGTCATAACTGCCCGCATATCCGGGATTTACGCTCAATGTGTTGAACATATATTGCGTGTACATCGGATCCTGCTGGGCATGCACGCGCATGCCCAACAGCGAAACCAGTATCGTTAGTACCGAAACCAACGTTTTTGCACTGATGTGTCGTTTTATTGTTTTCATAAATACTTTATTTTCTCGTTTAGTTCGACTTATCGGTTGATGTAAATGTATCCGGCTTTCTTGCCGTATTTACCCAAATCGATAATGTAATAGTAGGTGCCGGCAGGCAATGTCTCATTGTTCTTAACAACCAACGCCACATTCGATTTGCCGTCCCAATCGTTTTGATAGTTCGTTACCTTATACACCAGATTACCCCAGCGGTTGTAGAGTTCGATATGGTTGGGTAAATGAGTAATGCCTTGAATGATCCAAACATCATTATTTCCATCTCCATTCGGTGTAAATACTTGATTAATAATAACACCTATGGTTTTAACTATCGTAGGATCATCGGGTTCTCCGTCACCGTTAGCATCAACATCGGCAGGATTGTCCGGATCGTCGGATTGGTCATCCACGGTTTGGGTTTGACCTGTAACGTCGGTGTATTCGCCTTCGGCTACGGCTTGGTTCACTACCTGACCGGCATCGATGTCCTGAGCCGTAATTTCGTAAGTAGCCGTAAAGGTCGAACTGTCGGTTTGGCCGGGCGCCAAGGTAATAGGCCCTCCG
>JALWYR010000162.1 GCA_027003085.1 Flavobacteriales bacterium | reverse complement strand
GGCATAGCCGTAGCTATGGCAAGGGGTGCCAATGCCGTTGTCGGCAAAAAGAACAAAACTTGGTGTGATAATTTATGCTTGAAGCGATGCCTACCCTGCGCCGCATAACCGCTCCCATCCCTGGCGCAGAGAGGTTGGAATAATAACCTATCCTTTGGATTTTAATCGGGTTTTACTACAATTTTTATCACTTCGCTCGTTGAACAATCACCCCAATCATGATTTCTTTCCAGCAGTACATTGTTATAATATAATTCACTAATAAATATGGAACTCCCTTTCTTTTGATAACGGGCATAAATCGTATCGGTTGTTATGCTTCCCAATTCCAAATAGGTTATGCCATCCTCACTGGGATTGCCATTTATTCCAATATCAAAATAGTTAATACCTTGGTAGGAAATATGTACAACAGCTAAACTATCCCCTTCGGGTGTATAGGCGCGTATGTCGTCAATCGATAAATGTCCCGGCGTATTTTCATTAAAAAGATCGTTTCCTTCTTCGTCTAAAAAAACAAATTCTTTCATACCACAAACAACCGTGCAGCCGGGAATACGACAACTTATTGCTAATAATGGCATCAGCAACAACAGAAATATTAATTTTGTTTTCATTATTAATTTTGTTCTCATCGTATTATTCAAAAAAACTTATTAATACAACAAATATAAAAAAATATAGAGAATTCGTCCTTATCGAGCCTTCAAAAAGTCACCATCTGCCGTCCTACTACTATGAATTGAGAAGTGTTTTTTGTGCAATACAGGAAAAATTCATATATTTTGATTTATTCTTTGGTAATAACTCAACAACAAACAAAACAAACAATGAAAACACTCGGCTTTCGGATTATCCTGTTTTTGGGAATCGGTTTGCTATGGCATTGCAGAAGTAGCAAACCCGCATCACCGCATATTGAAGGACATTATGTAAATACAAACCGTTATCAATTAATCGACATCATTAAATTTCGAAAAATTACAGCCCGTTCGGAATTGGAATTACACAACGACAGCACATTTTACTTGGAAACTTGTGCTGTCAAAGAATACGGAAAATGGAAAACCGACGGCAAAAGAGTCTTTCTTGTATGCGATACCATGTTCTACAAAATAGACAGTTTTAATTATAAACCCGAATATGTCAAATACTTAAAGCAAAAGCAAATGATTGACACCTTTTATATCCGCAGAAACAAATTGATTCGCTACTTCAAGAAACAAAGAATGATTGAACGTCTAAAAAAGGTTGAGTAACACAATCAAGAAAAAAATTTCGCTTTCCGCGCTTTGTTTCTCCTTATACGGGCGGTGCGGTTTCCCTTCGTTGGCGCCGACGCGGGTTTTTTACCCCCTTTTTATCATCCGCCGCTTTTCGTTATTTTTGAACCGCCTAAATGCCGTCTATGATCACCCAAGCCGACATCAAAAATCTGCGTAAGCGCGTTGACGATTTACATAAATACCTGGCCATTGAACGCAAATTGGTGGATATTCGCAATTTGGAAGACCAAAGCGCTGCCCCCGACCTGTGGAACAACCCCCAAAAGGCCAAAAAACTCTTGGCCCAACTCAAAGGACTCAAACGTTGGGTGGACGACTACAACAAAGCCCTATCCCTGACCGACGATGCCGAGGTAATGTGGGAAATGTATAAGGAAGGCGAAGCCGGCGAAACCGACGTGGAAAACGCCTACCGGCAAGCCCTGCAATTTGTGGAAGACCTGGAATTCCGCAATATGCTTTCCGACGAAGCCGACCCCAAAAGTGCCGTGCTGCAAATCACTTCGGGTGCCGGAGGTACCGAAAGCAACGACTGGACCGAAATGCTCTACCGGATGTATTTACTTTGGGCCGAGAAAAAGGGCTACAAGGTCAAGGAACTCAACCGCCTGCCCGGCGATGTGGCGGGCATCAAAAGCGTTACCTTGGAAATCGAAGGCGATTATGCCTACGGCTACCTCAAAGGCGAAAACGGTGTGCATCGCTTGGTGCGTATTTCACCCTTCGACAGCAATGCCCGCCGGCACACGTCCTTTGCATCGGTCTATGCCTATCCCTTGGTGGACGACGACATCGACATTCAAATCAATCCCGCCGACCTGGAATGGTGGACTTTCCGGTCGAGTGGTGCGGGCGGCCAGCACGTAAACAAGGTGGAAACCGCCGTGCGCGTCAAGCACAAACCCACCGACATTGTGGTGGAATGCCAGGAAACCCGCTCCCAGCAGCAAAACCGCGAAAAAGCCCTGCAAATGCTCAAATCGCGGCTCTATCAACTGGAAATGCAAAAACGCCTGGAAGAACGCGACAAAATCGAGGCCTCCAAGAAAAAAATCGAATGGGGATCGCAAATCCGCAATTACGTTTTGCATCCCTACAAATTGGTCAAAGACCTGCGCTCGGGCTACGAAACCACCAATGCCGAAGCCGTGCTCAACGGCGAAATCGACGATTTTATCAAACACTACCTGATGTGGGCCGGCATGCAAGACCACGAATCCCATTAATACTCCGGCGCCGCGCTCCGCGTTTCATATTTTCTTACCTTGCAAGCCAAATGACTTTGCCATGCCCTTGCCCCGCATCGCTTTGCAAGGTATTGCCGGCTCGTTCCACCACCGGGCGGCCTTGAAACTCTTTCCCGGCGGCGTCCAAGTGGTGGAGTGCCGCTATTTCGACCAAGTGCCGCAAGCTGTAACCACCGGAAAGGCCGATTACGGACTGATGGCCATCGAAAACAGCACGGCCGGTTCCATCTTGCCCAACTATGCGCTGATCGATGCATCGGGCTTGCAAATCCTGCGTGAGGTGTATGTGGATGTGCGTCACCAACTGATGGCCCTGCCGGGCACCCGTATCGAAGAAATCCGGCGCGTATGGTCGCATCCCATGGCACTGCTCCAATGCGGGCATTTCCTGCGTCGGCATCCCGCATGGGAACGTATCGAATACGAGGACACGGCCGCCGCCGCCCGCGACATCGCCCTGGGCCGGCTGGCCGGAACCGCTGCCATTGCACCGCAAATCGCCGCCGGACGCTACGGATTGGAAATTCTGGCCGCCGACATCCAAGACCAAAACACCAACGCCACCCGATTCGTGTTGCTCGGTCCGCCCGCTCCACCCCAAGCCGGAGCCGACAAGGTATCGCTACGCATCGAAACGCCCCACCGGCCGGGCGCCCTACTGGAAATCCTGGAAATTCTGGCCCATTACCGGTGGAACATGACCAAATTGCAATCGCTTCCCATACCCCAGCAACCCTGGGAATACCGTTTTTTTATCGATGCCGTGTTTCCCGAAGCCGGTTCCTTCGACCCGGTCATTGACCTGCTGCGTCAAAAAAGCTCCCACTTGAAAATCCTCGGTATCTATCCAAACCAAAACCTATGAAAACCGCTCAACGACTGGATTTTATCCGCGATTATTATTTTGCCCGCAAATTGGCCGAAGTGCGCCGGCTCGAAAACCAAGGCGGTGAGCCCTTTCTGGTAATGTCCATCGGCAATCCCGACCTTCCGCCGCCGCCCCAAGTGGTGGACAGTTTGGTCCGTCACCTCAACGATCCGGGCGCACACAGCTATCAACCGTATAGCGGCATAGCGTCGTTCAAACAAGCCATTGCCGGTTTTTACGAACGCAAATTCGGCGTCCGGCTCGACCCCGCCACACAAATCCTCCCCTTGTTGGGTAGCAAATCCGGCATTATGTGGTTGTCGTTGGCCTACCTTGACCCCGGCGACCGCGCTTTGATTCCACAACCCGGCTATATGGCCTACGGGTCGGTTACGCGTTTGGCCGGCGGCGTGCCGGAACTGTATCCCTTGCAGGAAGGTTCCTGGCTGCCCGACCTGAACAATATCGAAAGCCGGGCCCGTCAGGCGCGTATCATTTGGATGAACTATACCAATATGCCCACCGGAACGCCCGCCACGCCCGAATTCCTGACCGACACCATTAAGCGTTTGCACGGCAAGGACATTGTGCTGGCTTTTGATAATCCTTATTCACTCATTACCGAACAACCACTGAGCGTGCTCCGCTATGCCGGCGATGTGCCCGTGGTGGAATTCCAGTCCATGAGCAAAAATTTCAATATGGCCGGATGGCGTATCGGCTGGGCGGCCGGGCATCCCGGTATTATTGCCGCCATGGCCAAAGTGCAAAGCAATGTGGAAACGGGCATGTTTTACCCGTTCCAAAAAGCCGCCGAAACCGCCTTGGCCCTTTCCGACGAATGGTTTGCACACATCAACCGCGTTTACAACCGCCGCAAAGCCAAGGTAAAACAACTCATCGCCCTGTTCGACGGCCAATGTAACGACCGCGGCGGGGGCATGTTTTGCTGGGTTAAATTGCCCGACGGCGTGTCGGGCGAAGCCCTGGCCGACCGTTTGTTCTACGAACACCGTATTTTTGTGGCACCCGGAAAGATTTTCGGTGAAATGTGGGACAACTACATCCGCATATCGCTCACCGTGCCCGAAGAAGTCTATGACCGGGCCATGGCACGTATCAAGCAAGCATAAGGATGAAAAACATCGGTATTTTCGGACTCGGACTGATAGGCGGCTCCATGGGATTGGCTTTGCGCCATACAGGGCGCTACCGTGTTTTCGGAACCGACCGCAATCCGGAGCACCTCCGCAAAGCCCTGGATCGCGGCCTGGCCGATGCCGAACTACGCCCTGAGGATATTGCGCAAATGGACGGCATTATCCTGGCTGTTCCGGCTGACGTGTTGCCCGGCTTGGCACGCCGGGTTTTGGACCAAATCAACCCGCAGGCCTGGGTATTCGACACCGGTTCGGTCAAAAATCCGGTCATCGAAGCCGTGCAAGACCACCCGCGCCGCGGACGCTTTGTGGCCGCCCATCCCATTGCCGGAACCGAATACTCGGGTCCCGAGGCCGCCTTTGCCGGCTTGTTTAACGGGAAAATCAACATCCTTTGTAATCCCGGTGATTCCGATGCCGACGCCTTGGATGCCGTTACCTCGCTTTTTGAACACGACCTGGGCATGGATGTCTATCACCTGGATGCCGCCCTGCATGATGTCCACATCGCCTATGTGTCGCACCTTTCGCACGTGAGTGCTTTTACGCTGGGCAAAACCGTTTTGGATGTGGAGCACGACCAACACAATATTTTCCTCATGGCCGGCAGCGGGTTTGCATCCACCGTTCGGCTGGCCAAAAGTTCGCCCGACACTTGGACGCCCGTTTTGCTCCAAAACCGCCGGGCCCTGCTTCCGGTTTTGAAAACCTACGGCCAAAACCTGAAATTATTCATAGATTTGCTGGAAAAGGAAGATGCGGCGGGCCTGCATCGCTTGCTCGGCGACATCAACCGCATCGGACAAATTATCGACCGGATTACCCGAAAACATGGAAAACAGTAAGAAATACCGCCGTTGGTTGGACGACATGCAATTGGGCCATCCGCTCACCATTGCCGGCCCGTGCAGTGCCGAAACCGAAGAACAAGTGCTGGAAACCGCCCGCAGGCTTACGGGCGGACGCGTAACGGTGTTCAGGGCGGGCATTTGGAAACCCCGCACCAAGCCCGGTAACTTCGAAGGCATCGGCAAATTCGCTTTACCATGGCTGCAACGGGTGCGCGAAGAAACCGGCCTGGAACCTTTTATCGAAGTGGCCACGCCCCGCCATGTGGACGAAGCCCTGCGCCACGGCATCCGCATGATGTGGATAGGCGCCCGCACCTCGGCCAATCCCTTTGCCGTGGAAGAAGTGGCCCAAGCCCTGCGCGGCAACAAAGACGTGATTCTGATGGTCAAAAATCCCGTCAATCCCGACCTGAACCTGTGGATCGGTGCCGTGGAACGCATCGCGCGGGCCGGGATCGAAAATCTGGGCGTGATTCATCGCGGCTTTTCGGTCTACGAAAAAACGCCCTTCCGCAACAAGCCCAAATGGCAAATTCCCTTGGCTTTCAAGGCCACATTCCCTGACATTCCCATGATCATCGACCCCTCGCACATCTGCGGACGGCGGGATTGTATTTTCGACATTGCCCAAATGGCCCTCGACCTGCAATACGACGGCGTGATGATCGAAAGCCACCGCGACCCCGACAAGGCATGGAGCGATGCCCGCCAACAGATAACACCCGAAACACTTCACGATATTATCCACCGGCTGATGGTGCGCAAACCCCGGGCCGAAGAAGACATCCACCGCCAGAACCTGCAAGCCCTGCGCCGCCATATCGACATCCTGGACGAACAAATCCTGGAACTCCTGGCCAAGCGCATGGAAGTGGTGCGCGAAATCGGCGCCATCAAACGCCGCCAAAACATTTCGCTCCTCCAACCCGACCGGTGGCAAAAAGTCTATGAACGGGCCTTGGATTTTGCCCGCGAAAATGGTTTGAACGAAGAGTTTATCCGCACCGTTTATTCGGCCGTGCACGAAGAAAGCATCTGGCAACAGAAAAACGGCCAAAAACCACCCAAGTCATGAACCCTTCGAAGGAAAAAAACATTTTCGGCCCGTCCGCCAACCGGCCGCAACGTAAAAAACGGCTTACGCTGGCGGGCTTTTACGGCCCGGTTTTGATGCTTTTTGCCCTGCTGATAGCCGCCAAAGGCGGGAAGGCCTCCCTGTCGTTTTTCGGCCTCGTCAAGGCCGGCACAAATGATACCCTGTGGCTGCGCGCCTTGGTGATTTACTTGTATTTGTTGGCCTTCACGCTATTGATCGTTTACACCTACTTGGGCTTGGAAAAGCTGGTCAAACACCGGCGGCATCTTTTGTTTTTCCGTATTTTACTGATAGCCATTCCTTTGGTTGCCGGCGAATTGATTTATGCCGTGGAGCCCGTTTGGCACCTACGGCATACGGTTTTTGTGCTGGGACTGGCCATTGTTTCGGTTGCCGGACTGCTTTTTATGGCCTTGGCCGAGGGACGTAAGAAGTAGTTGTAGCTGTTTTTGCCGGTTTTTTGGCGTTTTTGATTGAATTGGCTTGTTCTAATTTTTCTTGTTAAATATTCAATTTTTCCTAAACATCCCACCGGTTTTCATGGATTCTTTTTTGCGTTTCTTGGTAAAATTATTTTTGTAATGCAAAATACAAGAATCATGAAACGCATCGTTTTGACCCGGAATCACAAACGCTACCGCATTTACGAAACTGCAAACCGTTATGTGGTGTCGATCGACACCAGTGATGTAGTCCTGTGGGATAATTGGAAGCGGATAGGCGAAACACGCACTTTGGAAGATGCATTAAGCCTGATCCGTTCACACTCGGGTTCCGAAATCAGAAGTATTGATTGATGTTTTAGGAAAATGCCCACAGGGATTTTATAATTCATAGGGCGCCCACCGCGTGCTCCGCTATTATCTTGCTTGCATCCGGCGGTTTTTGTATGGCGGCGTGCGTATGCCTCCTCGTCGAAGCTCGGAGACTCCGCCGCCGCACAAAAACTTTCGCCGGCTGCTGCGCAAGGATACCGCTGCGCCCGCTGGCGCGAAAAAAGCATATTCCAACATTCTTGCTCCATTCAACCGGAACATCCGGCAAGCTACTGCCTGCCGGATGCCTTAATTTTATGGATATTGGAAACAAAACCGGTTACTCGGTATAATGAATTTCTATGGCTTTTATTCCGGTATCGTCATTTCCACTCCAATCACTTTTATACACTTCTATAAAATAATCAAAAGCATGATCAATGGGGACGGGACTGGAAAAGTTAATTGTTACGGATTGGGATTGATAGCCTCCATTTATTGTTGCTATGTTATATGCTAAATTGGTATTGTTTATATCTTCTCTAAGTAGACGAAATACAAAATCATTCCAAAAAGCAGGTATTCTATAATGGAAAGTAATACTGCTTATTTGTGCTCCTTCGGGTAAACGAATGGGAAAATACATCCGTTTATTTCCGGTAACATCAAAATAGGCGCCATAACGATAATCTTTGACCAAATGTGATGCATCGCCGGGTTGAATAGCTTTGGCATCCAAAGGACTAATCAGATATATTTTATTTGATACCGGAGCATTGGCCCAATGGGCTTTCCCGTTGGCATCGGAAACCAGAACCTTACCTGCACCTTGTGTGCCGTCTTTGATGATCAGACTACCGTTTATGGTGAGTTCATTGGTGGAAAAATCGCCGTAAATCAAAGGATTCGGAGTGCCGGAATTATCAATGTATAATTTGTTAGAGCCGTGTTCATTCACTCCTGCTTGATAACCAATAAATACATTACCGCTTCCATTCGTATTATTTTGACCGGCGAATGCACCAACAGCCACATTATGCCCTCCCGAACTCAAATTTTGTAAGGCACCATTACCGATTCCTACGGAAAAATTAATGGCTTTGGCATCGGCAAGGTCGTTAAGTTCCTGAACATCATCGGTGGCATCGGTATCCCAATTGCTAAAAGTTACACTATTGCCATTACTGATTTCCAATTGGTTGCCCGTGAGCGTGAGCGATTGCAATTCGTTGGCCGGGTCATGATCGGCATCGTCGGGGTTTTTAATATAACCCATGGCGGAAATATCGGTATCGGTAAGATGCGTATCCTGGTCAATGGCGGGCACATATTCGGTTCCGTCGAATTTCAGTATCTCTCCTGTGGCCGGAGGCGTTGCCGATACCGGAGTGCCACGGATGTTATCCACTTGGGTTAAATAACCATTATTGGCCACATAAGCATCTACTTCCGCTTCGGTAAGATGGGTATCATCGTCGCCATCCGAAAGCCCGGGCGGAACATTGGTCAGGTCGTTGAAATCACCGCTAAACACATTGCCGGCCTTGGCTGCATATTTGGCATAGGGCACCCATTTAAATTCCGTCATACCGAAATTTTGGAAACCGCTACCGGTATCCAATTCCGTTTTCAGGAAATAAGTATGCGCGCTCCAATCAATGGTGGAAAAGTTACCCAAAACAACAGTCCCTTCGCCGATATGGAAAACAACAATGCCATTGGCATCCGTGGTCCCTGTTTGTATTTCCCGATACACCGGAGTGGAACCGTTTTCCAAAATCGTAAAACGCATGCTTATGGACTGATTGGCAAGCACATTTCCGTTTTCGCTGATAACGGCTTTGTAGTTGAATCCGCTGTTTTGACCCCGGAGAAGGCCGGCGGAAAGCATAAGGACGAAAAGTATGCATAACTTTTTCATGGCATTGTGGTTTTAGACACCTACAATATATACAAATTATACTGAAAAACAAAAGATATTTTACTACATTTTCATATTAACACATTATTTTTTGTAAATAATAAAGTTTAAAAATCTGTAAAATATTATGTAATATAGGCGTTAAACCGGGGTTACCTGTAAGGAGAACAGATTCCCGAATCCGTGAAGGAAGACGGGCTCCACAGCAGGCCGATCAAGACCGAAGGGCTTGTGAAGCAGCGAAGGGAAACAAGGCGCGGATTTGGCGTTGGCTTTTGGAAGCCGCGGGTTCCCGGAGCCGCCGAGGAAACCGGAGGGTTCCGAGGCCCGCGAAGCAAGACCAACGGCAAAGCGTAGCGGAGCCGGAAGGGCTTGCGGAGCCGCGGAACAAGACAAAGGGCGCCGGCCCCGCGCCGGAGGCGCGGGGCCGGCGGCGCAAAACCGCGGTGAATTTTCCCGGTCCAAGGCGTTGAATAATCGATTAATTCCGCATCCAAAACATTTGGCGCTGATATTTTGCGCCGCCGGTAGCGGAATTTCATTCCGCCGCCGCCGCCCTGACGGCTTGTGGAGCCGCGAAGAAAACCGCCCCAAGGCGGGTTTCGGAGCTCAAAAAAAAACCGCTCCCGAAACCGGAAGCGGAAGTGGTACCTCGCAGAATCGAACTGCGGACACCAGGATTTTCAGTCCTGTGCTCTACCAACTGAGCTAAGGTACCCTGTTTTTGCAAGCGCAAATTTACAAAGAATTTTCCATTTGTCAAGTCCTTATCCCGTTTGCCTCCAAACTTAGCCCGAAAAACCACCCCCGAGCTTTCAAAATCGGAATTTTACTCCTAAATTTAGGGCCAAATCCAACGAAATTATGAGCAAAAAAATACTCCAAATAGGTGCCGGAAAATCCACCTCCTACCTGATGAAATATTTGGGCGAACATGCCCAAAAGGAAGATTTTTCGATTACAATTATCGACCGCGACCTGCGACTGGCACGTAAAGTGCTGGGCGAGCATCCGCGCGTGCAAATGCAAACGGCCGATATTTTCGACGAGCAAGTGCGCAGGGAACTCATTGGCTCGCACGACCTGATCATTTCCATGTTGCCGGCCCGCCTCCACATGACCGTGGCCCGCGATGCGCTCCACTTCGGCAAACATCTTATTACCGCTTCCTATATCAGTGACGAAATGCGCGAATTGGACCCGGAAGTCCGCGCCAAAGGTTTGGTGTTTATGAACGAAATCGGCCTCGACCCGGGCATCGACCACATGAGCGCCATGCAAAGCATCGACCGCATCAAAGCCCAAGGGGGCGAAATGCTGCTGTTCGAATCCTTTACCGGCGGTTTGGTGGCCCCCGAAAGCGACAACAACCTGTGGCATTACAAATTCACCTGGAACCCGCGCAACGTGGTGCTGGCCGGCCAAGGCGGCGTGTCCAAATTCCTGCACGCCGGCCAATACAAATACATCCCCTACCACCGGCTTTTCCGCCGCACCGAATTCCTGGAAATCGACGGCTACGGCCGCTTTGAGGCCTACCCCAACCGCGACTCGCTCAAATACCAAAAGGTTTACGGCTTGGAAAACGTGCGCACGCTCTACCGTGGCACCATCCGGCGCGTGGGCTTTTCGCGCGCCTGGAACGTGTTTGTCCAACTGGGCATGACCGACGACAGCTATGTGATGGAAAATTCCGAAAACCTCACCCCCCGCGATTTTGTCAATGCCTTCCTGCCGTATAGCCCGCACGACAGCGTGGAACTCAAATTGCGCCACTACCTCAAAATCGACCAGGACGACGAACTTTGGTTCAAGCTCGAAGAGCTTGACCTGTTCAACGGTGAGAAAAAAATCGGGCTCAAAAACGCCACTCCCGCCCAATTGCTCCAAAAAATCCTGGAAGAAAAATGGGCCTTGGAACCCGATGACAAGGATATGATTGTGATGATGCACAAATTCGGCTATCATCTGGGCGGCGAAAATCATCAAATCAACGCTTCGTTGGTGGTTATCGGCGAAGACCAAACCTACACGGCCATGGCCAAAACCGTGGGTCTCCCCTTGGGTATCGGCGCCCTGAAAATCCTCAAAGGCGAAATTCGCACCCCGGGCGTGCAATTGCCCGTTTCGGCCGAAGTTTACAAGCCCGTGTTGAAAGAATTGGAAACCTACGGCATCCGGTTCCGGGAAAAAGAGGTGCCTTTCCAATGCTATAATCCCGATTTTACCATGGGATAAATTATTTTTGCCAAAACCCGAAAAAATAATAGCCGTTATGTATAATCTGAAAAATCGTCATTTTCTGAAACTTTTGGACTTTACCCCGGACGAAATCCGGTTTTTGCTCCGGCTGTCGGCCGACTTGAAACGGGCCAAATATGCCGGAACCGAGCGTCAGATGCTGCGCGGAAAAAACATTGCGCTGATTTTCGAAAAGGCCTCCACCCGCACCCGTTGTGCCTTCGAAGTGGCCGCCTTCGACCAAGGCGCCCATGTTACCTACCTGGGCCCTACGGGTTCGCACATCGGCAAAAAGGAAACCATGAAAGACACGGCACGCGTATTGGGCCGTATGTATGATGCCATCGAATACCGCGGCTTCGGGCAGGAACGGGTCGAAGAACTGGCACGCTATGCCGGCGTGCCCGTTTGGAACGGACTCACCGACGAATTTCATCCCACCCAAATCCTGGCCGATTTCCTGACCATGACCGAACATAGCGACAAACCCTTGCATCAAATTTCCTTTGCCTACCTGGGCGATGCGCGCAACAATCTGGGCAATTCGCTGCTGGTGGGTGCGGCCAAAATGGGTATGGACGTCCGCTTGGTGGCTCCCGAAGATTTGTTCCCCGAGCAAAATCTGCTGGAAAAAGCCCGCGAAATAGCTGCCGAAACCGGTGCCCGCATCACGCTCACGTCCGACACCGACGAAGGCGTGCGCGGCGTGGATTTTATCTACACCGACGTATGGGTGTCCATGGGCGAACCCGACGAAGTTTGGGCCCAACGCATCGAAAAACTCATGCCCTATCAAGTCAATCGCGCTTTGATGGAAAAAACAGGAAATCCGCAAACCAAGTTCATGCACTGTTTGCCGGCCTTCCACAATACCGACACCGAAGTGGGTAAGGAAATCCATCGCAAATTCGGCATCGAAGCCATGGAAGTAACCGATGAGGTGTTCGAAAGCAAAGCATCCATCGTGTTCGATGAGGCCGAAAACCGGCTCCACACCATCAAGGCAGTGATGGTGGCCACGCTGGGCTAACGCGGGATTTGTCGTATCTTTGTTTGAATTTTTCCGAAGAAGAAAGCGTATGAATTGCAACGACAAAAAACACGACCATATTGGCGACAATCACCTGGGAAGCGTGCATTACCCTTTGCGGGATGATGCCTTCGAACTGAGCGATGACGAAAAAATTACCCGCATTGCCGAACATGTCAAGGAAATACTGACCATCCTGGGACTGGACACCACAGACGACAGCATCCAAGGAACCCCTTGCCGGGTGGCCAAAATGTATGTCAAAGAGACGTTCAAAGGACTCAATCCGGCCAATATGCCCAAGTTGTCGGCCTTTGACAATAAATACCACTACAACGAAATGCTGGTGGAAAAAAACATCCGCGTGTTTTCCACTTGCGAACATCACCTGCTGCCTATCGTGGGCTTTGCCCACGTGGCCTACATTTCCAACGGCAAGGTTATCGGGCTTTCCAAACTCAACCGCTTGGTGGATTATTATGCCCGCCGGCCCCAAGTGCAGGAACGCATGACCGAGCAAATCGCTTCGGCCCTGCAAGAAGCCCTGGAAACCGAAAATGTGGCCGTGGTGGTCGATGCCAAGCATTTGTGCGTCAATTCGCGCGGCATCAAAGACCCCGACAGTTCCACCGTAACGGCCTACTTCGGCGGTAAATTCCGCGACCCCGAAGTGCGCAAGGAGTTTTTGAGTTATATCCAACTGGAAACCAAACATTTGTTCTAACCCCAAAAACCGTATTATGAGCCGCACGCCCGAATCCTATCGCGACGATTTGAAAATCTACAATTCGCTCACCGGCCGCAAGGAAAAATTCCAACCTCTGGTGCCCGGTCATGTGGGTATGTATGTGTGCGGGCCAACGGTGTATAGCAACGTTCACCTGGGCAATGTGCGCACTTTCGTGTCCTTCGATGTGGTGTATCGCTATCTGAAACATTTGGGCTACAAGGTGCGCTATGTGCGCAACATCACCGATGCGGGCCACTTGGAAGACGATTCCGACGAGGATAAAATTTCCAAAAAAGCCCGTCTGGAAAAAATCGAACCCATGGAAATCGTGCAGAAATACACCATCGATTTCCACCGGATTTTGGACAAGATGAACAACCTTCCGCCCAATATCGAACCTACGGCCACCGGCCACATTGTGGAGCAAATCGAGGCGGTGAAGGAAATCCTGAACAAAGGTTTGGCCTACGAAGTGAACGGGTCGGTTTATTTCGATGTGATCAAATACAACCGCGAGGTGGACCGCTACGGCAAACTCAGCGGCCGCAAAATCGAGGAACTCATTGCCAACACACGCGACTTGGAAGGCCAAGACGAAAAACGCAATCCGCAGGATTTTGCGCTGTGGAAAAAGGCCAAACCCCAACATATTATGCGTTGGCCTTCGCCGTGGAGCGACGGATTCCCGGGATGGCACCTGGAATGCACGGTCATGAGCACCAAATACCTTGGTGAACAGTTCGACATCCACGGCGGCGGTATGGACCTGAAATTTCCGCACCACGAATGCGAAATCGCCCAAGGCAAAGCCCTGGGCGGCAAGGATCCGGTGCGCTACTGGATGCATGCCAACATGCTGACCATGAACGGGCGCAAAATGTCCAAATCCACCGGCAACACCATTTTGCCCGAAGAAATTTTTTCGGGCCGTAACGACAAGTTGTCCAAGCCCTATTCGCCCGCCACGGTGCGCTTGTTTTTCCTGATGGCCCAATACCGCAACGTGCTCGATTTGTCCGAAGAGGCCTTGCAAGCGGCCGAAAAAGGCCTACGCCGGCTGTGGGAAGCATGGCGAAAAATCGATGCCCTGCCCGTGTCGGATACGTCGGATTGGGACGTAAACGCTTGGCGCGATAGTTTGTATGACGCCATGAACGACGATTTCAATACGCCCGTAACCCTGGCCCAGCTGTTCGACGGCGCCAAGGCCGTTCAACGCATAGCCGCCGGACAAGCACACATCACGGCCGGCGACAAAGCCCTGCTGCGTCAAACCATGGAGGCCTTTATGTTCGACATCCTGGGCCTTCCGCGCCAAACCGGCCAAGGCACCGGAACCCAAAACCTGGACGGACTGATACGGCTGCTGATCGACCTGCGCAACCAAGCCCGCCAAGCCAAAAACTGGGCCCTGGCCGACCAAATCCGCGACGAACTGGGCCGGCTGGGTATCGTGCTCAAAGACGGCAAAGACGGCACCGAATACGAAATCCGTTAATTTTCCGTAATTTGGAACGGAAAAACATCCGCCGATGCAATCCGATAGCCAATACTACGTTTACAAGCGCAACAACCTGTATTTTTCGTTGTTTGTCAGTTTGTTTTTGATGTTGTTTCTGGTAGGCGCTTTCGGCGTGTTGCTTATCAACGGCGAATACCTCAACCGCTATTTCAAGGAAAAATTCACGCTGACCGTTTACTACAAACCGGGCACGGCGCGTAGCGAAATAAAAAAGGACGAAAAACGGCTCAAAGCCGACTCCTTGGTGCGCGAGGTGGTCTTTATTTCCAAGGAACGCGCCGCCCAAAAAGCCAAACAAATTTTGGGTCAGGATTTCGTTGCCGTGCTGGGCGAAAATCCTTTGCAGGACAATTTGGAAATCCATTTCAAAGCCCCGTATGTGGACGAACAAATCATCAAACGCTTCAAAGACCGGCTGATGCAAAACCCGCATGTGGACGAGGTGAGCTACGAAAAAACCGTATTGGAACTGCTCACGCGCAATTTGCGCAAAATCGGGATGATTACATTGGGTTTTGCCCTGATTTTCCTGTTGGTTATTCTTTATCTGATCAAAAACACGGTAAAGCTAAACATCCAATCCAAACGGCACCTGATCAAAACCATGCAACTGACGGGCGCCTCCGAGGGCTTTATCATGCGTCCGTTTTTGCTCAAAAACACTTTGACGGCTACGTTGGCAGGCCTTGCGGCAGGGCTGACGGTTTGGTATTTATTGGAACTGTTTGCTCACTACCTGAGTGGGCTCAATTTGGATTACATTCGTCGTAATACCATGCTTTGGTTACTGATTTTGTGGGTGGCCGGAGTTGTATTTACCCTGATGACCACCTATTTTTCGGCCCGGCGTATTTTGCGCATGCGCGAGGAGGAGATTCATTTTTGATTTTTTAGGGCGCCCCGGCGCCGAACTCCGGCGCCGTCGCGTGCTCCGCTATTATCTTGCCCTCCTTCCGGCGGTTTTTGTAAGGCCGGCGCCGTGGTCTTCTTGTCGGAGCGGCGAAGCCCCCGCCGCCGGCACAAAAACTTTCGCCGGCTGCCACGCAAGGATACCGCTGCGCCCGCTGGCGCGGAAGATGACGGGAAATAAGGAAATTTTTTACTATTATTGGAGAGGAAAACCAAAAAAGGTAACTATACACAACAAGATAAAGGCGGTATGAGTAGTGAGTTACTTATATAAACTAGTTCAGGCACATTCGCCCTTCGGGCGACCAAAATCACTAGGTTTCGCCTTCGGCAAAACTCCCGGTATTTTGGAAAATGTGCCTGAATGACCCGCTAAACCAAATTGCTTTTTTCGTATCTTTAAACGGCTTGCGCCCGAAGGACGGCATCGAACAAAACGTGCCGGAACATATGCCAAAAGCAATTTGGTCCCGCCCTTGCGGGCTTTACTTCTGTTGAGCGCAAGCGCTCACAGAACCGCCCTCAGTGCGGAACTGCGTTCAGCGGGTCGTAGTGCTTAATGTAGGATAAATAACACCATAATTTTGACATATGCACTAATTTTCATACTTTTGGGACATATTTAAACAATATGGGATAAAATGGGACATATAGAGAAACTAAAAAAATTGCCTCCTGAAAGAGAAAAAGTTGAAACTGTTGAAATACTTAGACAGTTAAGTAAAACAGCTCAATCTCTTGGCGAATTAAAAGGAATAGCAAAAACAATTCCAAATCAAGCAATGTTGGTAAATGCAGTTGTATTGCAAGAAGCAAAAGATAGTTCGGAAATTGAAAATATCATCACTACGCAAGATGAATTATATAAAGCTCTCGCATCACAAAAAAAACAACCGGCACAAGTAAAAGAAGTAATTAATTACAGAAAAGCAATTTTTACCGGATTTGATTTGATAAAACGACAAGGATTTTTAAGACTAAAAGACATTGAAACCATCCAAAAAACAATTATTGAAAATAATGCCGGAATAAGAACCGTACCCGGAACAGTTCTAAAAAATGATAAAACAGGAGAGATTGTATATACAC
>JALWYR010000161.1 GCA_027003085.1 Flavobacteriales bacterium | reverse complement strand
GAAAAAATCCTCTCCCGACCCCGAACCCACTTCGCAGGAAATCCTTACCGGACACGACTGGATCTATGATAACCTGAACGTGAGCAACGGCGCTTCGTCATCGGACACGCCTCAAAATATCCGGTTTGTTTTTTCCAAACGGCATTACTATACCCATAACAGTTCGGGCGACATCATTGAACACGGAGACTATACCATCGATGACAAACCCGAAAATATTACGCTAACCAAAAGCACAGGAGCCGTCATTCAATATCACATCAAAAGTTTTAGCCAAAACGAAATGGAGTGGCAATTGCAAAATGGCAATTTTACCTACACCCTGCATTTTAGTGCACAATAAGACCACGCTGCGCCGCACGTTATGAACGCTATGATTAAAATTATTAAAAACCACAGAGGACACAGAGTTATTATCACAGAGTAACACAGAGGGATTTTTTTAAAGTTTCACCGGGTTACAAAGCGGCGATGTCCTTCAATTTTTACAGTAGCAAATCAAAAATAGTATAAAAAACTCCGTGAAACTCTGTGCCGTACTCCGTGCGACTCTGTGGTTAAATTTTATAAACCAAAGAGGACGCAGAGTTTATTTCACAGAGTATCACAGAGCAAAAACACTTTACAACATTAATGAATAAACTCCGTGCGACTCTGTGGTTAAATTATTTTCAAATGGCTATCATAAACGCTACTTTACTTTCCATTTTTATATCCCCGCATTTTGCCGTATTTTCGTTACAAATTTCCACGCATGAAAATCGCCGAAACCGCTAATCGCATTTTTCGCGAAAGCATCGAAAAATACCACGAAACCGACAACGTGGACCAACCCATCGACAATCCCTATCCGCCCGGCTCGCTCGAACATTTACTCTACATGAAAAATTGGATCGACACCGTCCAATGGCACCTCGAAGACATCATACGTGAGCCCGATATTGACCCCACCGAAGCGCTCAAAATCAAACGACGGATCGACAAATCCAATCAAGACCGAACCGACACGGTGGAATACATCGACAGCTGGTTCCTCGAACATTTCAAGGACGTCAAACCCCGCCCCGATGCTCGCATCAACACCGAAAGTCCCGCCTGGGCCCTCGACCGGCTTTCGATTTTGGCCCTGAAAATCTACCACATGGACATCGAACGCCGGCGAACCGACCTGCCCGAAGCCAAACACCGCGAAGTGGAAGAAAAATACCGCATACTGCTCGAACAACAAAAAGACCTGTCCACCGCCATCGACGAGCTACTCGATGAAATCGCCCAAGGTAAAAAATATATGAAGGTCTATCGTCAAATGAAAATGTATAACGACCCCGACCTTAACCCCGTTTTATACAAAAAACAAAAATCGTCTTGACCCTTCCCCGGCGAATTCTGGCAATGCGCTTTTCGGCCTTGGGCGATGTGGCCTTGACCGTGCCGGTGCTTCATTCGCTTGCCGAACAAAACCCCGGCGTGCAAGTTCACATGTTCTCGCGTCCGTTTTTCGAACCGCTATACCGGCACATTCCGCGGCTGGAATTCAACGGTGCCGACATCGACCGCACCTACAAGGGTGTTGGCGGGCTTACCCGGCTATTCGGCAAAATGCGCAAACACAATCCGCAAGCCGTCGCCGACCTCCACGATGTGCTGCGCACCAAATACCTGCGCATGCTTTTCCGTGCTACCGGAACACCTGTCCGTGTTATCGACAAAGGCCGGGCCGAGAAAAAAGAACTTATCCGCCGTGGTGCCCTCCAATCCCGGCCCCTGCGCAGCACCCACGAACGCTACGCCGACGTGTTCCGGGCGCTCGGTTTACAAATCGACCTGTCACGCTACCGTCCGGTTAAGCCGCCGCTGAGCGGTCAAACCCAAACTTTTCTCAACCTTTTCCGGGGCCAAAAAATCATCGGTTTCGCCCCTTTGGCCAAGCATCCGGGCAAGCAATATCCGCCCGGCGGTTCGCGCGAACTCATTCGCCAACTGCTGGATGCTCAAAGCGACCTTGTTTTCCTGCTTTTCGGCGCGCCCTCCGAAAAAAAACTGCTCGACACCATGATTTCCGACCCCAATCGCGTGTTCAACCTGGCGGGTATGTTTGATTTTCCCGCCGAACTGGAAATCATTTCCCGCCTTCGTCTAATGATTGCCATGGACTCGGGCAACGGACATTTAGCAGCCATATATGGCGTCCCTGTTTTTACCATTTGGGGCATCACGCATCCCTACGCCGGTTTTGCGCCCTTGGGCCAGGATACATCCATGCAAATCCATCCGCCTTTGGAGAAATTCCCCCGCATCCCTTGCTCGGTTTACGGTAACAAAATATGTCCTGGCTACGAAAAAATATGGGATGAACTCCCGCCCGAAGCCATTGCTGACAAACTCTTTCCCGTGATTCAACATCTTTAATTTTTTTTTTGGCGCGCGATAAATCGCGCTTGAATAACGAACATTGAACCTTCAAATACCGAAAAAATTCCGAAACCTTAAATCGGCCAATCGCTAACCGTCGCTCTCCTACCGCAAACATTATAGCACAACAAAAAATTTAGCTCCGCAAAAAATTCCCCATACATCCCGTTTGCCCGAAAAATGCTATTTTTGAAATCACTTGCAACATCCGCCCATGAAAAAAATCCTCATCACCGGCGGTGCCGGTTTTATCGGTTCGCACGTGGTAAGGCGTTTTGTCCGCCAATACCCCGGATACCATATCGTTAATTTGGACAAATTGACCTATGCCGGCAATTTGCTTAACCTCAGGGATGTGGAAAACGCACCGAATTACCGCTTTGTCCGCGGCGACATCAATGATTTCGATTTCCTCAAAACGCTGTTTCTGCAAGAAAAATTCGACGGCGTTATCCACCTGGCCGCCGAATCGCACGTGGACCGTTCCATCGACAACCCCGATGCCTTTGTGCGCACCAATGTGCTGGGAACCGTAAACCTGCTCAATGCCGCACGCTTGCTTTGGAACGGAAATTACGAAGGCAAACGCTTCTATCACATCTCCACCGACGAAGTCTATGGCGCGCTGGGCGACCAAGGCCTGTTCACCGAACAAACCTGCTACGACCCGCACAGTCCCTATTCGGCTTCCAAGGCCGCATCCGACCACTTTGTCCGCGCCTACGGCGATACCTACGGCCTGCCTGTGGTTCTTTCCAATTGCTCTAATAACTACGGCCCCTATCAATTCCCCGAAAAACTCATCCCGCTGACCATTCGCAACATCATCGCACGCCAACCCATTCCCGTTTACGGACGCGGACTCAACGTGCGCGACTGGCTCTATGTGGAAGACCACGCCGAAGCCATCGACCTGATTTTCCACCGCGGACAAACGGGCGAAACCTACAACATCGGCGGCAACAACGAACAACGCAATATCGATGTGGTGGAAAAACTCTGCGAAATTACCGATGAATTGCTGGGCCGCAAGCCTGCCGGCCATTCCAAAAAACTGATTCGCTTCGTGAGCGACCGTGCCGGCCACGATTGGCGCTACGCTATCGATACTTCCAAAATCAAGCAAGCGCTTGGTTGGACGCCACGCACTTCATGGGACGAAGGTCTGCGCAAAACCGTGCATTGGTATTTGGAAAACACCGCTTGGCTCGAAGCCGTTACTTCGGGAAGTTATCGCGACTACTACGACAAAATGTATAAAAACCGCTTGCAATCATGAAAGGAATTATCCTGGCCGGCGGCGCCGGAACACGGCTCTACCCCGTTACTATGGCCGTGTCCAAACAATTGCTGCCCGTTTACGACAAACCCATGATCTACTATCCGCTCACAGTGCTGATGATGGCGGGCATTCGCGACATTCTGATTATTTCCACACCTCACGACCTGCCGCGTTTTGAACAACTATTGGGCGACGGCAAGCGTTTGGGGCTCCGGCTCAGCTATGCCCCGCAACCCTCACCCGACGGGCTGGCGCAGGCCTTTATTATCGGCGAAGCGTTTATCGGCTCCGACAACGTTTGCATGATTTTGGGCGACAATCTTTTCTATGGCGGTGCCCTCCAAAGCATCCTCCAACGGGCCCGGCAAACAGTGGAACGGGAAAATCAAGCCGTCATTTTCGGCTATGCCGTCAACGACCCCCAACGCTACGGCATTGCCGTTTTCGACAAGCTCGGAAAGGTTATCGACATCGAAGAAAAACCCGAAAATCCCCGTAGCAACTACGCCGTAACCGGACTGTATTTCTACCCCAACGATGTGGCCGCCAAAGCCAAACAAATCAAACCCTCGGCCCGCGGCGAACTGGAAATTACCGACCTCAATCGTTTGTATCTTTTTGAAGAACGCTTGCAAGTGGAACTGCTCGGCCGCGGCTACGCCTGGCTCGACACCGGCACCCACGACAGCATGGCCCAGGCCACCGAATTTATCCGCATTATCGAAGCACGCACGGGACTCAAAATCGGTTGCCCCGAAGAAACGGCCCTTCGTAACGGATGGATCGACAAGCAGGATTTGCAAACTATCATCCGTCAAATGGGCAAAAGCTCCTATGCCGATTACCTTCGAAAACTAATCGATGAACGTTAAGGCCCGCTATGACAAAAAAATCCTTCGCGCCTGGGCCATGTATGACTGGGCCAACTCGGCCTACGCCCTGGTCATCAGCTCGGCCATTTTTCCCATCTTCTACGAAGAAGTTACCCGCCACGGCTCCGACGACCGGATTATACTTTGGGGCCTGGTGTTCAAAAACACCGAACTCTATTCCTACGCCCTGGCTGTTTCCTTCCTGATTGTGGCCATATTTTCGCCCCTGTTGTCCTCCATCGCCGATTATACGGGCAACAAGAAAATGTTTATGAAGTTTTTTACCTACCTGGGCGCTTTTTCCACCCTTATGCTTTTCTTTTTTACCGGTCGCGAAAATGTGGTTTGGGGGCTTACGTTCAGCATCTTGGCCAGCGTGGGTTTTTGGGGCGGATTAGTGTTCTACAACGCCTTTTTGCCCGAAATCGCTCCGCCCGAAAAGCAAGACTACGCCAGCGCCCTCGGCTTTACCTACGGTTACATCGGTTCGGTGCTGCTGATGATTTTCAACGTGGTGATGATTATGAAACCCGGGTGGTTCGGCATCCAAAACGACCCCACCC
>JALWYR010000160.1 GCA_027003085.1 Flavobacteriales bacterium | reverse complement strand
ATCTTTTTCACCAAAATAGGCGGGCAAAATTTGGAAATCCAGGGCGCAGCCCGCCAAATTTTGACCGCGGTTTTCGGGGCGTCATAAATTTTACCCCAATGACGCCCCGAAAAATTTATTGAAAAAGTGCCCTTTTCTTTGGTTCTTTCTTTTGGGCAAGCAAAAGAAAGAACGAAAAGATTAATAAAGACACTAAATTTATGCAATAAAGATTGTAAACATCAATGAACCCATGCATGTATTTATACAAATCGATTTCACAAATTTTTACAACAAATACCGCTCCGGAAACCGCTTCCAATCATCCAATGTATCCGAATAATTTTCCTTGCATTTGGCTTTAAAATGCGCATCCACCGGCTTCCACCGGTTCCCGTCGAAATATTGCACGGCCCGGAAATCCCGCACTTTATACATGGCCTTACTGCCATAGCAAGTGCCCAAATACACATAGCGTTTTCCTTCGGCTGCGGCTTGCGAAATCACTTGTTCCATCATCCATTTGCCCAGTCCGTGGCGCATATAATCCGTGTTGTAGAAAGCAAACCAATAATGCAGCATTTCGCCCCGGTCCACCGCCCACACGTAGCCCAAGGTTTCCGCGCCGTTTTCGAACGCAAAAATCCGGTTCAAGAGCCGGTGGCCGAAAATATAATCCAAACGCCCGGCGGGCATGGCGTCGCCAATCCGTTCGCGCGCATACCGGCGGCAAAATGCCCAAAACGCATCACCGGCCGGAAATTGACTCCGTTCATAGCTTTGCATTCGTGGATTCAATGCTTCCATTTTACGGCGTATGCGCCGGTTTTCGGAAGTGAGCGAAAAATCCTTCAAGTCCACCCGGATGCTGCGAGCCAAATAGTAAAACGGCGCTTCGGGCAAAGGAAAACGTGTGTCGGTGTAGGGCAAAAAACCCCGGGCATAGATTTGGGGTATTTCCGTTTCGGTTTCCTGTAAGGCATACACGGCATAGGGAAAAACGTAACGGGAATAATCGGCCGGAGCTTCCGAAAACAGGATTTTCATAACCGCTTGGTTTTGGCTAAATTTACAACAAATCCGGCGCTCCGGTTCCGGCATCAAACACAAAAAACCGATGAACACCGCTTTTTTCGACTTTTTCGACCGGCTTGCCGCCAACATGAACCGCGAATGGTTCAATGCGCACAAGGATATTTATCGCCAAAACGTGTATGAACCCTTTTACGAACTTACGTCCCGGTGCTTGCAACTGGCCCGGGCCGAAATCGACCCCGCCATTCCCGCCGACCCCCGGCAAGCCATGTTCCGCATTTATCGCGACACCCGCTTTTCGGCCGACAAAAGTCCCTACAAGCTATGGATGGGTGCCGTCGTTTCGCGTGGCGGACGCAAAAACTCCCGGTGGCCCGAATTATATTTTCAGTTCGGCCACGAGCGCAATTTTATCGCCGGCGGACTTTACCGGCCCGACAAGGAAATCCTGGCCCGCATCCGCACGGCCATTGCCACCGACCCCGCCCGCATCGACCGTATCAACAACAACGGCCGCCTTCGCCGCTTTTTCCCCGGCGGACTCCTGGGCGAGCGCAACAAACGCCTGCCTTCCAAAGAGTGGATGCAAATTGCACGGCATCAACCATTTATCCTCAATAAACAATTTTACACCTACAAGGAAATTCTCCGCAGCGAAATCCTGCAAATCGACGATTTGGCCCGTTGGATTGTGGATCATTTCCACGCCATGCAGCCCTGGAACGACTTTTTGACGGAGTTGATTTAGATTTTTATTAGGGCGCCCCGGCGCCAGGTTTCGGGGCCCCGCCGGCGGGCGAACGCCCGCGGCGGCCGGCCGGACGTGGAACCGGATTTATGGCCGCCCCGCCCCGCGGCGAAGCCGCGGGGCGGGGCTTTTTATTGATTTCCAAGTGTTTGCGTCCGGCCGGCCGCCCGGCGCCTGCGGCGCCGCGGCGGGGCACCGGCCGTTGCTTCAAGCGGCGGAGCGCTTTCGCACCGGCCGGCCCGAAATCCGGCGCCGTCGGGCTGTCCGCTCAAATGCGGCAGCCGCCCGCTCTTGCCCTGCAAGCGTGGCGGGCGTGGCTTCCTGCTGGTCGCCCCGCCGCCACGGCAGGCCTACGGCGCACGGCCACCGCATAACCGCTCCCATCCCTGGCGCTTGGACTCGGGCGGCAGGCCGCCCTCGAATTATGAACACCGAACAATCGATGTAAGATTTCCGATTAATGTTCTCCTATTGCAAATATTGAAGGAGGATGTCTTTTCGATGGTGCACCCGAAGGGCGTGACTGAGAAATCTCGACACGGATGCTGCTTTCAAACACGAAACTTCCCGTTGTTCGCTTGCGGCTTACTTTCCTCGGAGTGACAGACTTGGCTATCCGGTAGCTTCGATATACTTCTTTCGGCCGTATTATTCCGGGTTCCAGCCTTCGCATGGAGGACAGGCGGAAGCAATACGGAGCGCCTGGATTCCCGCCTTCGCGGGAATGACAAAAAGAATGCCCGAGGAGACCGAAGGGCTCCGAGGGCCGCAAGGAGACGCCGCAGGCGGCTCCGCAGCCTGCGAAGGGAGACCAACGCGAAGCCGCAGGCGGAGCGTGCCGGCTCCCGGAGCTGCGAAGTGAAACGCCGTAAGGCGGTTCACGGAGCGCCGGAGCGAGACCGCCAGGGCTCGCGGAGGGCGGAACAAGACTAGGGGCGCCGGCGCCGCGCCGGAGGCGCGGGGCCGGCGGCGCAAAATCAAGGACGGAATTCTCATGTGGCGGTTTCGAACCCCCGTAATATCGGGCATCTCATTCTCCTGTCGCAAAACTTTGCGCCGCCGGCAGCGGAATGTTCATTCCGCCGCCGGCGCCCCGAAGGCTTGTGGAGCCGCGGAGAAGCCCGAAGGGCTTCGGAGCGTCCAAAAGTATGTTATGCTTTGCCAAATCGTGATGTTAGACCAAGATACCATCCAACCCGTCCAGAGGCTTTGGCGCACCGGATTATTCGAACATTTCGGGCCGGAGTGTAACATCGGCCGGAATATCGTGGCGGGCTTTTTTGCCCACAATCAGGTGGCGCTCCTTCCAGCGCAGGCCGGTGCCGGGGCTTTTGAGCACCAACATGTTTTCGGTGAGCACCGTGCCGGCGGGAATGGCCGTTTTGCTGACCAAACTGCGTCCCAATTTGGCGCGGGCGGCCTCCACGGCAGGATCCACCTCCTTGACGCCGTCGCCCAAGGTTTTGCGGGCCTCGCGTATGAAGCGTATCATGCGGGCCAGTTCGTCGGGTTCGGCACTGGCGGCATGGTCACTGCCCTTCAAGGCCTTGTTTAGCGTAATATGTTTTTCGATGACCGCCGCACCCAAAATCGATGCCGTTACGGCGGCCGTGATGCCCGTGGTGTGGTCGGAATAGCCGGTGATTTTGCCAAACTTACGGCGCAGGGTTTCCATGGCCCGCAGGTTGGCCCGTTCCAATTCGGCCGGATACTGGGAAACACATTGGAGGATGATAATATCGCTACGCTCGCGTCCCAAGGCGTCCAGGGCATCGGCGATGTCGTCCAGGGAGGCCATGCCGGTGGAAATGATCACGGGCTTGCCGGTGCGGGCAATGCGGCGGAGCAGGGGAATGTTGTCCAAATCGCGCGAAGCCACCTTGTAGAAAGGCACGTCGAGGCGTTCGGCCATGTCTACCGAAGGAATGTCGGTGGGCGTGAGGAAGTAGGTGATGCCGCGTGCCCGTGCATATTCTTGCAGTTCGCGATGCTGGTCTTCGGAAAGTTCCAGGGCCAAGCGGTGTTCGCCATAGGTTTTGCCGAAGGAGTTGGGATTGTCGTAGGGCTTGTCGAAGGCCTCGCGGGTGAGGTCGGAAGGGATATGGCGTTTTTGGAACTTAACGGCATTGGCGCCGGCATCCACGGCCACGTCGATCAGTTGTTTGGCCATTTCGATGCTGCCGTTGTGGTTTTGACCTATTTCGGCCACAATGTAGGCCGGCAGTCCGTCGCCCACGGGCGTGCCGTCCAGTTCCAGCATGAGTCCTTTGGCGGTGTGGAGGTCGGCATCGATGTGTTTTTGAACATAGTCGTAGATGCTTTCCACCGGTGGCAAGCGTTTGTCGTAGTCCAGGTCGCGCAGCAGGTTTTCGATAAATTCCAATTGCTCACGCGTGTCGATGGTCAGGTAGCGGTTGAAGCGGGCTTGGAGCCGGTCCCAGTTTTTGTCCAGTTTTTGCACGCGGAACATACCGGCGTTTTTGCGCAGGAAAGGGGTTACATGTTCGCGGTCGAAATCGTCGGTGGTGAGCCTGTGGGCTTCGCGCAGGGCGCCCAAATGGATAAATTCGGGCACCAGGGGCGAGAGTCCGTCCACATAGGTATAATCGGCGCCGGCGTTTAGGTGGGTTTCAAACATTTTGCGGGTGAGTTCGCGGTTGTAGATGGGATTGTCGGCCGTAAAGCGGGCTACCAGGTCGCGTTCGTCGTAGGGGGCCAGGGCGTCTACAAAGCGTTTGAGCACGTTTTCGGCATCGCCGCGGAACACATCCACTCCGGGGGCAAAGTCCTTCAAGGCCGATTCGATGGGGTCGTCGGCCACAAAGCGGGTGGTGGCCACAATGATGCGGTCGAATAAGCCGGTTTGCTGCACCGAACGGATCACGCGAAAAAGCAAAGGCATCCCGTTGACCGACATCAGGGATTTGCCGCGCAGGCGCGTGCTGAGCATGCGGGCTTGGATAACGGCGATTTTTTTCATGCGTTGGGGGGTATTTGGTCCAAATACATTTGAATAATATCGTCCAGCTCACCGCGGCGCTCGAAATAGGTTTGGACGAATTCGCGGAAAGCGCCTTGGCCGCCGCTGCGGCTGAGCACGTGATCCACTTCGTTTTTGATATAGTTTTCGGCCGAGGCGGGACATGCCGACCATCCGGCTTTGCGAAGCAAAGGAATGTCGTTGATATCGTCGCCCACAAAGGCCACTTCGTCCCAATCGATACCCAGTTCCTTGCGGAGGCGGTCGGCGGTTTGCAATTTATTACGCACGCCGGTGAACACGTAGCGGATGCCCAGCTTTCCGGCCCTTTGGCGGACGGCACCGGAATCTTCGCCCGTGATAATGGCCAGGGGGATGCCGGCCAGCCGCAGGAACAATACGCCGGCGCTGTCGGCGGTGTTGAATTTTTTGAAGCGGTCGGCGGAATTTTCGGCATAATACATGCCGCCGTCGGTCCACACGCCGTCGATGTCGGTAATAAAGAGCTTGATGCGATGCAAGGTGGTGTAATTTTGATGTAAAGATACGAAAGATGGGGGGAAGGGAGTTATTGTTTTTTGGGGTGTTTATTGTGTGGAAGGGCTTAGTGTTCGTTGGGCGATACACTGGGTATGGAAATCAAGCATAGGCACAAAGGGGATCGATATTTTGCAAAAAGGGCTAAAAATTTTTATCGACCCAAACGGCCTATTCGTCGAATGAAAAGGCTTGTTTGTGGAAAAATGTTGAAAAACAGTACTTTCCGGACTGTTTTCCGGCTAAAAAGGCATTGTGTTTGCAAGGAATTGCTTGCTAACCCAAAAATTCCAAAACCATGAAAACAAACCTGAAATTTGTGTATTTGGCGTTGTTTATGATTGCCATTGTTGCCGGCTGCAAAAAAGCCGAAGAAGCCGAAGACTACACCGAGGCCATCCAAACCACCGAGGATTTGGCCCGGGAAAACGAAAAGGAAGACAACAACTGGATGTATATTGAAGGGGAGTATGTACAAGAAGACTATATCCAAAAACCTGCGGCCCTCAGTAGCGGTTTGCTACCTTCGTGTGCCTCGGTGACGTGGAGCAACAACAACACCGTGCTGAGTATCAGCTTCGGCGATGCAAGCTCGGGTTGCAGTACAGGCGACGGTACCGTGCTGCAAGGTATACTGGAAGCCACCACTTCGGGTGTGCCGGTTACGCAGGGTTCGGTGATCGAAGTGAGCGAACAGGGTTTTCCGGGTACCGGAGGTTTCAAGGTGGGTGAACGCATTGTGGACGGGAATAGCACGGCCACCTACCGGGGCCATGGTGAATGGGATATTCATCGCGAGTTTACGGTAACCTATCCCGACGGCAAGCAATTCAGTTTTTCGGGTAATTTCCACCTGGAAAAAATCCAAGGCCAGGGCACAGCCACCATGGACGACGATGTGTATAAAATCACCGGAAGCGGTTCGGGAACCAACCGTTATGGTCATGCCTATACCTTCGAAATTACCGATCCATTGGTCAAGGAAGTAAGTTGCCCGTATATCAGCGAAGGAAAATTTGAAGTGGTGGTAGGTAGTGTTACAGTGGAATTGGACTTTGCACCGGACGGAGTTAATGCATGCGACAAACGGGTACGTCTAAATGTCAATAACGGCAAACTGATTCAGGATATAGAACTGTAACCGGTAAAGGTCATAGTGATAGGGTATGGGAAGAACCGTTCCGGCCTGTTATGGGCCGGGGCGGTTTTTTTTAGAGGTTGTTGAGGAAATGATAGAGGTTCTGGCTTTTTTGGAGGCCCAGTTTTTTGCGTAGCAAATGGCGGGCTGTTTTTACGCTGTCGGGCGAAAGGTTGAGCAATGAAGCGGTTTCTTTGATGCTGAACCCCAGTTTGATAAGTGCACTGAGCTTTCGTTCGGAAGTGCTGAGGTTGGGGTTTATTTGTTCCAGTTTTTTGAAAAAGTCGGTATTGATTTTTTCGAAATAGTGTTTAAACATTTCCCAGTCTTTTTCCGATTGGAGGGCTTGGCGAAGTTTCCGGCTTATTTTGTTGAGTTCGCGGCCGGTCAGTTGTTTGTTCCGGAGTTGGGAGAGTTGGTTGAGCAAATCATCCAGCAATTTATTTTTTTGCATGATCATCAAGGTTTGGGTGGTCAGCTGGCGGGTTTTGTATTTGTTCAATTGGTCGAGGCGTTCTTTTTCGGATTGGAGGAGTTGTTGTTGGAGCAGGGCGCGCTTGCGCGACACATAGAGGTTGCGGCTCAGGAGCAGGAAGCTAATGAGCATTAAGGCCATGGAAACGATAAGGTAGATACGTATTTTGCGGTCGAGGCGGCGGCGGAGTTCCAGTTTTTCGATTTTGGCTTGTTTTTTTTGGTTTTGGTATTTGGCTTCCAGGTTGGCAATGGTGATTTTGGCTTGTTCTTCGCGCAGTGTGTCTTGCAGGTCCATCAGGTTTTCCAAGTAGGGCAGGGCGTTTTTATAGTTGCCCAGCTCTTTGTAGGTTTTATAGAGCATGTAGTAGGCCAATTCCTTGACCTTTTTGTTACCGGACCGGTTGGCCGAATCCAGGGCCTGTTTCATCAACGCGATTCCTTGACGGGTTTGTCCGTGTTCCAGGAGCATTTTGGCCCGGTTGGCCATGGTTTTGGGAATACTGTATTTGTCCACTTTTCGGGCCGTTTGCAATGCTTTGTCGAAATAGTAGTTGGCCGAATCGGGACGGTATTGATAAAAGGCATAAATATTGGCCAGGTTTTGATAGACTTTGGCCATTCCGAAAAGGTCTTTGTTACGGACGTATTCTTTCAGTGCAAGGTGGTAATAGTAGAGTGCGCTGTCGATTTGTTTTTTGTGTTTATACACCAAGCCCAAATTACCGTATAGGATAGCCGGAGATTTTTTGAGGTGATATTGACGGATGAGATTCAGGGCGCGGCGAAAGTTTTTTTGGGCTTCATCCGGGTTTTCCAATGTCAGGTTAAGCAGTCCTATATTGGAAAGTGCCGACACCATTCCTTGGATGTCGTTCAGTTTTTCCAGAATGGACAGCCCTTGGTAGGAATGTTCGATGGCTTTTTCCAAATCGTTCAAATAGTAGTAAATGCCTGCCAGGATTTTATAGGAATCGGGCAGGTCTTTTTCCAGGTTTTCGTTTTTTTGAATAGCAATGGCCTTGTTGATGCTGTCCATGGCCCGGTAGAGTTGGTTTTGTTGGATAAAATATTTGGCGGCATTTTGTAAATACCAGCCGTAGTAACGATTTTGGTGCGGAAGTTTGCGGCCCAATTCCAAAAGTTGTTCGTTATATTTCAAGGCTTTTTCGGGTTCATTATCCAAGTAATAATCAACAAGCAGATTGGCTGCTTCCACTTTTTGAAGTGTGGAACCGGTGCGCAAAATTTCCAATAGTGAATCCAAAGGAAAATTTTGTGCATATAACATCCCAGTCAAAAACAAAAAGACGGTTTGTGCAAGTGATTTCATATTAGGATTGTATTTATCGATGTTTACCTACAAATTTACACACCATTTTGGAAAATAAAACCGGAAAATGGAAATTCTATTTTTTAACTCATTAAAAATCAACTACTTGAAATTTTTGATTTTACCAAATACTTACCTGTTTTTAAAATCATACTTACCTAATTTTTACAGGTAAAATTTGTGGAAAGCCTGAAAAGGCGCCTACTTTTGTTTCAAAAATCGGCGCAGCATGGTCATTATTAACTACATACGTCCTTTTGTGGTGGTTTCGGCTTCGTGCCTTTTGACCGGAAGTGTGGAAGTGTATAATGACGAGGAGTTGATAGCCGGAAAGAAATTCGAAAAGGAAAGCATGATACAGCTGGAAATACCGGAACACATCGAAGCGCATAGCATCAAAGTAGTGGTCAAATATAATAATGGAAAGCAAGTCAGCAAAATAATCAAGATGAGCAGTAACCTCACATCATACAAATAAAACCACAAAGCCATGAAAAAGATTTTGATGATTTTGTTCATAGTGATGGGTTCATTCGTTACGCAAGCCCAAGTGGCCATCAACACCACGGGTTCCGACCCGCATGCATCGGCCATGCTGGATGTGCAAAGCACCAGCAAGGGCTTGCTTATTCCGCGTATGACCAAAGCGCAACGCGATGCCATCAGTTCGCCGGCTACGGGTTTGCTTATTTTCCAAACCGATAATACGCCCGGCTTTTATTACTACGACGGTTCCGATTGGGTACTTTTCGACGGTGCCAAAAAAATCAACGACCTGTTGGACGGCAAGTCCGACAACGATGGCACCGACGACGGTTCGTCCGTATTTTTAGGGCTCGATGCCGGTGCCAACGACGATGAAAGTGATAACCGGAATGTGGGGGTGGGGTTTCAGAGTTTGTCTTCATGCGTAGATGGTGAAAAAAATGTTGCCATCGGGTATCAGAGCATGAAAAATATTACTGATGTAGGTAGTAATAATGTTGGTGTTGGATACAAAACGTTATTTAACAACACATCCGGGAATCATAATGTTGCTATTGGAAAAGAATCTTTGTTAACTAATACAACGGGGAATGGTAACGTAGGCGTAGGTTCGGGGAGTTTAAAGTTCAATATATCAGGTGAAGAAAATACGGCTATTGGATCCAGTACGTTGTTTGACAATGAAACAGGAAATAAAAATGTGGCAATTGGTAGTGGGGCTTTGATTGAAAACATTTCAGGATCTAATAATACGGTTGTTGGGGTGAATGCCATGTATAATTACGAATCGGTTTCCAATATTACAGCCGTTGGATATGAAGCCTTGAAAGGAAGTTCTACAACATCTCAAAACACCGGCCAATATAACACAGCCATAGGATTTAGAAGCCTATTTTTCAATAGTTCCGGTGCAAAAAATGTGGGACTTGGCTACGAATCATTGTATTTTAATACTTCCGGTGATTACAATACGGCAGTCGGAACCAATGCATTGTATAAAAATCAAAGTGCCGACAACAATACGGGGATAGGTTATGGAGCTCTATATTCCAATACAACCGGAGCAAACAATACCGCTCTTGGGTCTTTGTCATTAAACAATAATCTAACAGGATGGTACAATACGTCCACGGGTTATTTGTCGTTATATTCCAATACGTCGGGAGATAATAATACCGCTAATGGTTATAGTGCATTATATTCGAATACAACAGGAGCCAATAACACTGCGGTAGGATTTGATGCGTTGAACACAAATACCACAGGTTCAAATAATACGGCAAGTGGATATAAAGCACTCTATTCAAATGATGATGGTTCATATAATACGGCATATGGAGCAGGTTCTTTAAAAAATTATGGTTCGGCATCAAATAATACGGCAATTGGATTCGAATCTTTGGTTGGAAATACAACAATATCTTCCAATACCGGTGAAAATAATACGGCAGTAGGTTATAAAAGTTTAAATGCCAATACATCCGGCAATAAAAATGTGGCTGTTGGCATGGAATCGCTCAAAACCAATACAACCGGTGTAAATAACACGGGAGTAGGAGCCGAGGCGCTACATGCCAATACAACTGCAAGTGATAACACCGGAATAGGATTTCGCTCCCTTTTCTCCAATACAACCGGAACCCACAATACCGGTCTTGGAAGTTTTAGTTTGTTCCTAAACACTACGGGAAGTGAAAACACAGCCGTTGGTTATAATGTTCTATCCGGAGGAGGAGGTGAAAGAAACACGGGTGTGGGTTCACAAGCCCTTGCCAGCAATAATGGAGGAAATAAAAATACTGCAATTGGTTATAAAGCATTAAACAAAAATTCATCCGGAATAGAGAACACGGCAGTGGGTGCTTATGCATTAGTGAATAATACCACATCGAATAAAAATGTGGCCGTTGGTTTTGCCGCCTTGGAAAGTAATACCTCTGGAAAAGAAAATACGGCCATTGGCAATAGAGCTTTGAATAAAAATACACAAGGAAATTACAATACAGCAACAGGGTATCAAAGCTTATTTTTCAATACACAAGGAGGTTATAATACTGCTAACGGATATCAAGCATTGGCTAATAATACCACCGGAAATTACAATACCGCATTGGGAATGTATGCGTTAAGATATTATGGTTCTGCCGATGATAATGTTGCGGTTGGATATAAATCTTTGCAGGGAAGTACAACTATTTCCAGTAATACTGGTAAATATAATACTGCAATAGGAAATCATAGTTTACAAAATAATAATTCGGGTGAGAAAAACACAAGCGGTGGATATAATTCTTTATTTAATAATACATCCGGTTATGAAAATACGGCTTTCGGTTATAATACACTGAAAGCAAATGAAACAGGACATGGAAATACTGCCATGGGATTTACTGCGTTGGAGAATAGTTATAGTAACAATATAGATAACACTGCGATTGGATATAAAGCACTACAAAGAGTAAATGGTTCATATAATACCGCTGTGGGGGCATTTTGTTTGGAGTATGGAGCCATTTTCAATTATCAAACTGCATTGGGATCATTTGCCATGATGGATTCATATGGACAAGGTAATACTGCCTTAGGCTCTATGGCATTCAGAAATACTTATGCAGTTACTAATTCTACTGCGGTAGGATTCACTTCCAATGTAACAGCGAGTAATCAAGTAAGAATTGGGAATAGGTTTGTCACCAGTATAGGCGGGTATACGTGGTGGAGCAATGTTTCGGACGCGCGTTTTAAAACGGATGTACAAGAAAATGTTGTAGGCCTTCCGTTTATTATGAAATTACGTCCCGTTACCTATCATTTGGATATGGATGCTATGGACAAATTCAGTCATATTCCTGATTCTATTCGCGTTTTATTCAAAGATGCCGAGCGCCAAAGAGCCGAAACCCTTCAAAGTGGTTTCATTGCCCAAGAGGTGGAAGCGGCAGCCAAAAGCGTAGGATATGATTTTATAGGTGTCGACCCGCCAAAAAACGAACGTGATTTTTATAGTTTGCGTTACGGGGCATTTGTCGTTCCTTTGGTCAAAGCCGTTCAAGAACAACAGGAGATGATTGAAAAACAAAAAAAAGAGATACAAAATCAAAAAGCAAAAATCGAGGCTCAACAACAAGAAATCAACCAACTCAAACAGCAAGTACAACAACTGCAACAACAAATGCAAACCCTTGTTCAACAACAAAATAAATAACACTGCTATGAAAAAACTACTATTGACCTTCATTGTGCTGAGTTTAACAAACCTGGCTTTTGCCCAGGACGGATTTAACTATAAAGCGCTTGTAACGCAAAACGGCGGGCCTTTGGCCAACCAAACCGTAACCTTCAAGTTTACCATCTACAACAGTTCGATGAATGCCGTGTATCAGGAAGAGCATACCGCAACCACCGATGCAAACGGAATAGTGAGCCTGAATGTGGGCGAAGGAAATGATATTTTCGGTGATTTTTCGTCCATCGATTGGGGCGGTGATGCCTACATTCTGGCAGTGGAAATCGACAGCGGTAACGGATATACTCCTTTCGGAAGCCAAGCCTTCCGCTATGTTCCCTATGCCAAATATGCCGAAAAAGCCGGCAATGCCGGCGCCCAAAAAATCAATGACTTGTTCGACGGCAAGTCCGATGACGACGGTTCGGATAATGGTTCATCGGTATTCTTAGGATTAGACGCCGGCATGTACGACGACCAAAGCGATAACCGTAATGTGGGAATAGGTTTCCAAAGCCTGCGGTCCAACACCACCGGCGAAAGCAATACGGCCGTGGGTTATGCTTCAATGTACACCAACACCGACGGATGGTATAACACGGCCCTGGGGAATATGGCCCTTTATTCCAACAACGGCGGAAGTAATAATACCGGCCTGGGATACAGTGCTCTTTATTACAATGTGGGTGGTAACAATAATACGGCCGTGGGTTTCCAAGCCCTGCATTACAATGCGGCCCACAATAATACGGCCGTGGGTTACAAATCGATGTATTTTAACGAGCAAGGCCAAAACAATGTGGCCATCGGCCACGGCGCCATGCATCATAAAGAAAGAGGCGACAACAATGTGGCCATAGGTTATTATGCCATGTACTCGGACTCCATAGGAAGTGATAATACGGCGGTGGGATATTATGCCCTTGTGGCAAACCAAACCGGAACTCAAAATACCGCCGTTGGCTATCAAGCCTTGGAGTGGAATATCTGGGGTGATTACAATACCGGAGTGGGTTATTATGCCACATTCACTACCGATCCTGGACTGAACAATACCACTTTCCTTGGTTTTGGTGCGGGAGGTGTGAGCAATGTGGACAACAGGATTGAGATTGGAAGCACCAGCGTGACTTGGATAGGTGGACAGGTTACTTGGAGTACGTTTAGCGACAGCCGTATCAAAACCGATGTGCAGGAAGACGTAGTGGGATTGGAATTTATCAAACGCTTACGTCCGGTTACCTATCATTTGGATATTCACGAACAAAACCGGTTGATTTACCGTAATGGTAAAGGCAAAGATCTGAGCAAGTTCGATTGGCCCACCAAATATGATATTGAAAACATCAAAATGACCGGTTTTATTGCTCAGGAAGTGGAACAGGCCGCCAAGGAGGTGGGCTATGATTTCAGTGGTGTACAAAAAGCCGATGACGATTTGGGTATGTACAGTATTTCCTACGCACAATTTGTGGTGCCTTTGGTGAAAGCCGTACAAGAACAGCAAGAAATGATTGAACGGCAACAACGTGAAATTGAACGCCTGAAACAAGAAAATCAAAGAATCAGGCAGCTCGAAGAACAATTACGCCAATTGCAGCAACAAGTTCAAAATTTATCATCCGGAAATAACCAATAAAACCTTACAGCCATGAGAAAAACATTACTATTGCTCATTGCAGGATTCATGTCCTTGATAACGTTCGCACAGGACGGATTCAACTACAAAGCGCTTATTACGGATAACGGTGGTCCGCTTGCCAATCAATCGGTAACATTCAGGTTTCATATCTATAATAGTTCCATGAATCCGGTTTACCGGGAAGAACAAAGTGCTACGACCGATGCCCATGGAATTGTCAGCTTGAATGTTGGCGAAGGTAATGCCTACTACGGCAATTTTGCCAATATTGATTGGGGCGATGATTCCTATATTTTATCGGTGGAAATTGATACGGGAAGTGGATTTACAAGTTTCGGAAGTTCTCCGTTCCGGTATGTTCCTTATGCCAAATATGCCGACAAGGCCGGCAATGCCGCCTCCAAAATCAACGAACTGGCCGACGGAAAATCCGATGACGACGGTTCGGACGACGGTTCATCCATCTTCCTTGGCGTGGACGCCGGTTTGAACGATGACCAAAGCGATAACCGCAATGTGGGCATTGGATACCAAAGCATGCGTGCCAATACTTCCGGCGAAAGCAACACGGCCGTGGGTTATGCGTCGTTGTTTTCCAATACCAACGGTTGGTTTAATACGGCCATTGGAAATTATGCCATGTATTCCAACACCACAGCCGATTACAATACCGCGGTGGGATACAGTGCGCTCTATTCCAACAGTACCGGTCATCACAACACGGCCACCGGCGTTGAGGCCTTGAATACCAACAGCACGGGAGCATATAACACAGCTATGGGTTACCGGGCACTCTATACCAATAGTGTCGGATCATGGAATACGGCTTTCGGATATCATGCCCTAAAATCCAATATTTCGGGTTTGGCCAATGTGGCCGTGGGCGATGAAGCACTTTTTTCCAATACTTATGGAACGGGCAATACCGCTACGGGTTCCGGAGCGCTTTACAATAATACAACGGGAGAGTCCAATACGGCCCATGGCTACTTGGCATTGTACAACAACACTACCGGTAATTATAATGTAGCGTTGGGAGAAATGGCGCTATATTCCAATGAAACCGGAAGCCATAATATTGCCATTGGAAAGGATGCGGCGGCGTTGAGTACTGACAGGGAAAATTTGATTGCCATCGGAGATTCGGCTCTATATAATAATGGTACAGGGGCCACCGGTAATGAAGGAAATGATAACATCGGTATAGGTTATTGGGCGCTTTTGAATAATACCAAGGGAAGTAATAATGTGGCCATCGGACGTAGGTCGTTGGAAAGCAATACAACGGGCAAAGGAAATGTGGCTATCGGTTACCAAGCATGTGCAGATAACGAAATAGGTGATTTCAATACGGTCATAGGTTTTGGTGCGTGGTTCGACCGACATTATTTAAGTAATACTACGGCTATCGGATTTGGTGCCGGTGGAGAGGTTAACGATCCTGATCGCATTGAAATAGGCAACACCAGTGTTTCATGGATAGGAGGTCAGGTTACCTGGCATACGTTTAGCGACAGCCGTATCAAAACCGATGTCCGGGAAGATGTGGTGGGATTGGAATTTATCAAACGCTTGCGTCCGGTTACTTATCACTTGGACATCCACGAACAAAACCGGCTGATTTACCGTAACGGTAAAGGGAAAGACCTGAGCAAGTTCGATTGGCCCACCAAATACGATATTGAAAACATCAAAATGACCGGCTTTATTGCCCAGGAAGTGGAGCAGGCTGCCAAGGAGGTGGGCTATGATTTCAGTGGGGTTCGAAAAGGCGGTGATGATTTGGGTATGTACAGTATTTCCTATGCACAATTTGTGGTTCCTTTGGTCAAAGCAGTACAAGAACAGCAAGAAATGATTGATAGCCAAAAAGAAAAAATTGAAAAACAACAGCAAGAAATTGAACGGCTAAAACAACAAAATGCCGAATTGATGCAACTGAAAGAACAAGTAGAACAGTTACAACGGCAATTGCAAGCATTAAGAACACAACAAACCAATTAATGGTGCTATGAAAAAAATCAAATGTCTATCCGCCGCCCTGTTCCTCTTGTTGAACATGGCCCTTTGGGGCCAGTTCAACGGGGGGTTTGATTACCGGGGCCAACTAACCAACGGAAACAGTCCGTTGGCCAATCAAAACATAACGGTGCGATTCCGCATACAACAAGGAAGCTCAACGGTTTACACCGAAACCCATTCCACCACTACCGATGCCCGTGGGGTTTTCCATGTGGTATTGGGCGAAGGAACCACCACCGATGATTTTAACGCACTGGAATGGAATGCACCCATGAGCGTGGAGGTGGATATAGATTCGGGTAGTGGCTTTGTGGGATACGATACTTTTGATTTTGAATATGTGCCGAATGCTAAATTTGCGCTAAAAGCAGGTAATGTTCCACAACGCATTGACGACTTTGATGACGGAAAAACCGATACCAATGAAACATCGCTATACGTAGGAAGCGGAGCAGGAGTTAGTGATGACGATTCGGATAACGAAAACACCGGAGTGGGTCAGGAATGTTTGACCAATAATACTTCGGGCGAAGGCAATACGGCCGTGGGCTACCAAGCCATGCACGACAATACCACCGGGAGTTTCAACACGGCCATAGGAAGTCAAGCGCTCTACAAAAACCAAGATCGTAACGGACATACGGCTGTTGGCTATAAAGCCCTTTATAACAACGGTACCGGTGCCTCGGGCCCGGGCGAAGCCATGTTCAATACGGCCGTAGGATACCATGCTTTGACCGCCAATACCACGGGCTCCTACAATACGGCTGTGGGAGGAATGGCATTGCAATCCAACACCACCGGAAGCTATAATACCGCGTCGGGCTTTGCCGCTTTGGCTGCCAACACCACCGGAAGTAACAACACGGCCGCAGGAAGTTATGCCATGCAAGCCAATACTACCGGAAGCAGTAATACGGCCGTTGGTGCATCGGCCATGCAAGCCAATACGAGCGGAAGCAATAATACGGCTGCGGGTATGGAGGCGTTGAAATCCAATCAAACCGGTAACAATAATACGGCCCTTGGAAGATATGCGCTCACAAAAAACACATCCTCCAACAATACGGCACTGGGAATCGGTAGTTTGGGACAAAACACGACGGGAGATGAAAATACGGCTATCGGAATGAATGTTTTTTCGTCCAATAAAACCGGGCAAAACAATACGGCAATGGGATATTATGCAGGTTCGGTAAACCGGGACGGATCGGATAATA
>JALWYR010000159.1 GCA_027003085.1 Flavobacteriales bacterium | reverse complement strand
CCTTTGTTTCGGCCGGCCTGAAAGACCAATACCAAACCACCCCCATCCACGTGGATGTAAATATGGTGGACGAACACAATGCCCTGAACATCGAAGCATTCCGTAATTGGCGCGACGACTTGAAAAATGCCGAGTTTATCACCGAAGACGATGGCAAATTCTATGTTACGCGCGAGGTGGAAAAAATGTCCAAATCCAAATTCAATGTGGTCAATCCCGACGATATTGTCAATCAATACGGCGCCGACACGCTCCGGCTCTACGAAATGTTTTTGGGCCCCATCCAAATGGCCAAACCCTGGAACACGGCCGGTTTGAAGGGCGTGTATAACTTCGTCAAAAAATTCAGGAAACTCTACTACGACGACCAAGGCCGTTTCCGCCTCACCGACCGTGAACCCGATGCCGACGAACTCCGCATCCTGCACTCCACCATCCGCAAGGTGCGCACCGATATCGAAAATTTCGACTACAACACGGCCATCAGCGCCATGATGATAGCCGTGAACGAACTCACGTCCCGTAAAACCGACAAACGGGCCATACTGGAACCGCTCATTGTGCTCATAGCACCTTTTGCCCCGCACCTGGCCGAAGAACTGTGGGAGCAAGCCGGACATGAACCCAGTGTTTGCCAAGCTCCCTACCCCGAATGGGACGAAAAATACCTGCAAAGCGCCACCAAAGAATACCCCGTTTCGTTCAACGGCAAAGTGCGTTTCAAAATCACCCTGCCGGCCGACGCCTCCAAGGACGAAATCGAACAGGCCGTCCTGGCCCACGAACGCACGGCCAAATACCTCGACGGCAAGCAACCCCGCAAAATTATCGTGGTGCCCGGACGGATTGTGAATATTGTGGTGTAATATTTTTGAATTGAACATTGATGGAAGACATATTAGACATCAATGATTCAAAACAAAGGCATGGTTGCGTAACCACCTGGCTGATATGGTTAGTTGCTGCAAATGCCGTGTCAGCAATTTTTTATCTTACTCGTGTAGATTATATTGTTCAAAATTCCTTAGGGCTAATTTCCAGATCCACAATATATTTATTGGCATTATGTGGTGTGGCAAACGCTATTTTCGCCTTGCTTTTGTTTCAGTGGAAGAAAATCGGATTTTGGGGATTTCTTATTTCGGGTTTGATAATTTTTTACATTAAGCTCAATATTGGAATTGATTTTACCCGTTCTTTGATAGGCCTATCGGGTATTGTTATTTTGTTTGTTGTTTTACAGTTAAAGAAAAACAAAATTTCGGCATGGAAAAATTTGGAATAAGGTCTAATATATGTGCAGTGCTATTTGTCTCTGAATTATGCCCTTTTTCAAGTTCATTCTACAAAACACCAAATCCGACCTTAAACAACACATAGGCCACCGGACCGTGCCGTCATAAAAAATCCCTTACCGATCTAAATCGGATTCTTTCCCTTCCACTGCTCCCAACAACAATTCATAGGCCTTGGACATAGTTCGTTGAATGGCCTTTTCGCGGGGTTGCCCGAACAAAAAAGTATGGGCAAAACTACCTTTGGGGCCGGCGATGGCTATCACACAAGTGCCCACACGAGCATCCGACTGCCCTTTGTCGGGACCGGCGTTTCCGGTGGTGGCCACTGCCCAATCGGTGCCAAAAAGCCGGCGTACACCTTCGGCCATGGCACGGGCCACGGGTTCGCTTACCACGCTGTATTTTTCGACCAGTGCGGGCTCCACGCCCAAAACCTTTTCCTTGATGTCCACCGCATAGGCCACCACGCCACCTTTGAGGAATTTGGATGCACCGGGTATATCCACCAGGGCCGCCATCACATGTCCGCCCGTACAACTTTCGGCCACAGCCAGACTTTGTCCGGCTTCTTTTAACCTGCGGTGAACCACCGGCGCCAAATCTTCGGTGTCCACAGTGATGGTCAGGTCGGGAATGGCGGCACGTAGTTTTTCGATTTGCCCGTCAATGATGCGACGTGCCTCTTCGGGGCGCTCGCTGCGCATTTGCAGGCGAAGCCGTATGCGTTTGGGCGAAGGTAAATAGGCCAAATGAACCTCGGGCGGCAATCCGGCCTCCCAATCCTTCAAGCGGTGGGCAAGCAAGCTTTCGCCAATGCCGTAAACCGCCACCGTTTTGCGCACCAAGGCGGGTTGCCGGAAGCGTTCTTTGAGCCGGGGTACCAGTTCTTCGGTAAAAATATGTTTCATTTCGAAGGGCACACCGGGCAGGAAAACATAAATTTTACCCTTGTGCTCGATCCACATGCCTGGTGCAGTGCCATAGAAGTTAGGCAAAATCTCCGTGCCACGGGGCACCATGGCTTGGGATTTGTTGTTGTCGGTAAACGGATAGTTCATCCGGGCAAACAGCTTGCGGATGTGTGCTTCCACCTCGGGCCGGTATTCCAAGGGCCGTCCGAAAAAACGCGCAATGGTTTCGCGGGTCAAATCATCGGCCGTGGGGCCCAACCCGCCGGTTACAATGATCAGCCCGGCATGCCGGCCCGTAATGTCCAACCCGTCGGTAATGGCTTCGGGCGTGTCGCCCACGGTGAGTATCATCCGGTTGTCGAAACCCAAATCGGTCAGCCGGCCCGAAATCCAGGCGGCATTAGTATTGACGATTTGACCTATGAGAATTTCGTCGCCTATGCTCAGCACGGCGGATTTTACGGGTTCTTTTTGCGTGGATTTTTCCATTGGTAGCGGGATAAATCTTTGTCTTTCAAACGCCAATAAAGGAAAAGCGGTATGATAACCAAAAAGAAAATCAAGGTAAAAACACCCAGGAAAACATCGTATTCCTGCCTATGTGTCCATTGCCGGTAAAGACCGGTGCCCAGTAAAACGGCTTCGACGACCAAAAGCCCGATCAATATGCGGCGTATCATAGTCAAAAAAGTCCGTGAATGTTAGCCTCCACCTTTTCGAACACAAAACCCAAATCCTCGGGGTTGTTGACAAAATCCAAATTATCCACATTGACAATGAGCAATTTTCCTTTGTCGTAATTTTTTATCCAATCCTCGTAGCGTTCGTTGAGTTTGCTCAGGTATTCGATGTTGATGTTTTTCTCGTATTCGCGTCCGCGGGTATGGATTTGTTTGACCAGGGTAGGCACGCTGGCCCGCAGGTAGATGAGCAAATCGGGCGGACTGACAAGGAGTTCCATCAGGTCGAAAAGCGAGGTGTAGTTTTCGAAATCACGGGACGACATCAGTCCCATATCGTGCAGGTTGGCGGCAAAAATATAGCGGTCTTCGTAGATGGTGCGGTCTTGGATAATATCTTTGTTCTTCCGGCGTATTTCGAGGATTTGCCGGAAACGGTTGTTCAGGAAATATACTTGCAGGTGAAACGACCAGCGCCGCATATCGGTATAAAAATCTTCCAGGTAGGGGTTATCATCCACCGTTTCGAAATGCGGTTCCATTTTCAGGTGTTTGGACAGGAGCCGGGTCAGGGTGGTTTTCCCCGCTCCGATGTTTCCGGCTATGGCAATATGCATGGGGAGTGTTTTTGCAATGTTAAGGATTTTCGTTTAATCATTCGTAACGCAGAAGAGACGAAACGGGATAGTTTTTCAGCTTTTCCCGTCCCTTCAAAAAGGCCAGTTCCAACAAAAAATTGACCATTACTACCTCACCGCCGGCCTTTTCCACCAGTTTGGCGGCAGCCAATGCGGTTCCGCCCGTAGCCAGCACGTCGTCATGGATGAGCACTTTTTCGCCGGGTACGATGGCGTCAACATGCATTTCGATGCTGTCGGTGCCATATTCCAGGGCATAAGATTGGGTATGAGTATCGAAAGGCAGTTTTCCCGGCTTGCGGATGGGAATAAAGCCGGCGTTCAAATGTTCGGCCAACAGCGTTCCGAAAATAAAACCGCGCGCCTCGATACCCACCACTTTGTCCACCTTGCGCGGAACGAGCCGAAGCAGCTCGTTGAGTGTGAGTTGCATAATCCGTGGTTCGGCCAGCAAGGGGGTTATATCCTTGAACATAATGCCCGGTTTGGGAAAATCGGGGACGTTCCGGATATATTTTTCAATGATATCTTTCATGGGGCTATGATTTGCAAACCAAGGCATAAATTTAGTAAAATTCAGCGGGAACAGGATGTATGAAAATTCATTTTTTTCCGGCGCTCCGAAGCCCTTCGGGCTTCTACGCGGCTCCACAAGCCGTCAGGGCGCCGGCGGCGGAATGAAATTCCGCTGCCGGCGGCGCAAAAAATTAGTCGGCCGATGCTTCGATTCGGGTTTTGGTAATTTTTTTACGTCAGGGCCGCAAAAATTCAATGTTTTTTGCGCCGCCCGGCCCGCGCCTCCGGCGCGGCGCCGGCGCCCTTAGTCTTGTTCCGCGGCTCCGGCAGCCCTGCGGTCTGCCTTCGCAAGCTGCGGAGCCATCTGCGGTGTCTCCTTGCGGCCCTCGGAGCCCTTCGGTCTCCTCGGGGTACGGCGAACCCGCAAAGCGGTTTCGCCTTCAATGTTTGCAGTAGGAGAACGCAAATCGCCAATCGCAAATCATTTATTCGGTGTTCATTATTCGAGGGCGGCTTGCCGCCCGAGTCCAAGCGCCAGGGATGGGAGCGGTATGAGCCGACGCCCTGCCGCCGGCCCGCCGCGGCGGGGTGACTGACAGTGGGAAGCCGCACCGCCGCGCATCGCGGGCCAAGAGCAGGGCGAGGCGAATATAAGCGGACAGCCCGACGGCGACGGATTTCGGGGCGGCCGGTGCGAAAGCGCTCCGTCGCTTGAAGCAACGGACGATGCCCCGCCGCAGCGCCGTAGGCGCCGGGCGGCCGGCCGGACTTATCCATCTGAAAACCAATGAAATGCCCCGGCCAGCGGCTTCGCCGCGGGCCGGGGCGTCGATAAATCCCGTTCCAACGTCCGTCCGGCCGCCGCGGGCTCCGCCCGCCGGCGGGGCCCCGAAACCTGGCGCCGGGGCGCCATGAAAATTACCACCCCCACAGGATGAAGCAAAAATCGTAAATTTGACAATCAATCCCTTTGCTATGATAAACGTTCAAGAAGTTGCTACGCCCAAGCAACTGAAACAATTTATCCGCCTGCCCTACCGGCTGTATGCCAACGACCCGCATTGGATTCCGCCGCTGCTTGCCGACGAAAAAAAAT
>JALWYR010000158.1 GCA_027003085.1 Flavobacteriales bacterium | reverse complement strand
AAAAGTTGCAGTTGTTTTTGTCGAGAACAAAGCCGGCAATCCGAAGGCATAGCCGTAGCTATGGCGAGGGTTGCCAATGCCGTTATCGGCAAAAAGAACAAAACTTGGTGTGTATATTTTATGCTTGCTGCAACGCCTGGCCGCAGCCGCCGGGCTGTCCGCTCAAATGCGGCTCGCGAAAGGCCGGTTTTTGTAAATCCGGCGGCGGGGTCTCTTGCGCTGCGAGCCCCCGCCGCCGGAACAAAAAATGCGGTGCTTTGCACCGCACCGGCCTTTCGCTTCGCCGCATAACCGCTTCCATCCCTGGCGCGTTTGGCGCGCGATAAATCGCGCTTGAATACCGAACATCGAACAGATGATTAACGATTGTGATTTACTTTCTCCTACTGCAAACATTATAGTAGAGGTGTCGTCTCCTCGAAAGCGAAAATCCGTGAAAACCAAAGTGGCTTAGATGCTACACCCCGCTTAAACAGCCGGATTTCCGCGATAAATCGCGGGAATAATAATTTACCGAAGGGCGAATGTGCCTGAACGGTTGTATATAGTTACAAATTTACTTATATCTTCCATTTACCCACCCATTTTGTTGTCTTATTTCCCTTATTTTGTTGTGTATAGTTAGTTTTTTACGGAAAAAATACTGATTTTCAGATGTAAAAATAAAAAAAATTTCATTTCCCGCTATTCATTTTTGGCTTTTACGGATTAAAGGAAAAACAATAAATCCCACACGCGTAGCATCAAAAAGTCCTAAACATAGCGGAAGCCGCCGGCTGGCAAGGCGTCCGGCAATTCTAAAAACGCCACTGCATTCCCAATCCCGCATACAATCTGTGGCTGCCGGTCAAAAGCACGGGACGGAAACTCAGGTTGTCGTTCACGTTCCACTGGCGCAAATGGGCCGAAACATTGGCGTCCATAATGTTGAGCAAATACATACCAATGGCCAGCATCAACGATATGTCGCGGTTGCGCCGGTAGTAGGCCTGGGCTTGGAGGAGCACATCGTCGGAATACTGCGGAAAATCGTCCGGGCGGCCCAGAAGGCGGTTTTGGTAAGCCCGGCGATAGGTCAAATAGCGCAACTGGTTTTGCCGGTAGAAATACACGGCCGTGCCTATGGCGGCATACACCAGCGGAATTTTCCAATACTGGCGGTTGTAGGCCTGGCCCAATCCGGGCAAAACGGCCGAATAAAAAGCCGCCCGCGCCGGTGCGTTGATCAGTTTTTCGTAGGCCGTGGCCGAGGTATCCGGTGGAGTGGTTGTGGACGTGTTTACTTGGCCCGGAAGCGTGTCGGGCCGGCGAATGGTCGTGCTATCGGCCTGGGCCGAAAGATGAAGGGCTAAAATCAGTCCGACAAAAAGTCCAAAAGTTTTTCCCATTCTTCTTTGCTTGTAAAGGGCAGGACGATTTTGCCCGTATAGTCGCCGTCCCATTTGATGCGGGCCTTGGGATGGATGCGTTGGCGGAGTTCTTTTTCGCGCTGCTTGATGCCGGCCGGTTTGGAGGGACGTTTTTTGGATTCGTCCACATCCAGGATTTTTCCTTCGCGGTATTTTCGCACCAATTCTTCAGTTTGCCGCACCGACAGTTGTTTTTTGAGAATCAACCGGTAGATTTTCAGCTGCACTTCCTGGTCGTCGATATTGATCAATGCCCGGCCGTGCCCCATACCGATAAATCCGTCGCGCATACCGCTTTGCACAATGGGGTTGAGCCGTAACAGCCGCAGATAGTTGGTAATGGTGGAGCGTTTTTTACCCACGCGTTCGCTCATTTCTTCCTGCGTGAGGCCCAGTTCGTCGATCATCCGTTGGAACGACAAGGCGATTTCAATGGGGTCCAGGTCTTCGCGTTGGAGGTTTTCCACCAGGGCCATTTCCAGCATTTCGCGGTCGTTGGCCAGCCGCACATAGGCGGGAATGCGCTCCAATCCGGCCAGTTTGGCCGCCCTGAGGCGGCGTTCGCCCGAAATGACCACAAATTTATCGCGTCCTTCCTTGCGCACCGTAATGGGTTGAATGATGCCCAATTCCCGGATGGATGCGGCCAATTCTTCCAGGGCCTTTTCATCGAACTGGGTGCGTGGTTGGTAAGGGTTGGTTTCGATCCGGTCGATGGGTATTTCCAGAATATTTCCTACGATTTGTTCGGCACCTTGGTCTTTGGCCGATTGGATTTGGTCGGATTTCAACAGGGCGTCCAAGCCGCGCCCCAGCCGTTGTTTTTTGTTGGTTTTTGCCATAGAACAAGCGGATTATGATGGGTTTTGTCCCTGCTTTTCGTTTTTTTCGATCAGTTCGGCGGCCAGGTTCAGGTAGTTGACCGCACCGCGGCTGTCGGCATCGTAGGCCAGAATGCTTTCGCCAAAGCTGGGCGCCTCGCTCAGCCGCACATTGCGTTGGATAATGGTGCGGAACACCATATCGCCGAAATGGCGCTTGACCTCTTCGACCACCTGATTGGACAGTTTGAGCCGCGAATCATACATAGTCAGGAGCATCCCTTCGATGTCCAGCCCGGGATTGTGCAATTCCTGAACGCTCTTGATGGTATTGAGCAGTTTGCCCAGTCCTTCCAAGGCAAAATACTCGCATTGGATAGGAATAATTACCGAATGGGCGGCCGTAAGGGCGTTGAGCGTAATCAAACCCAAGGAAGGCGCCGTGTCGATGATGATGTAATCGTAGCGATCCACAATGTTTTTCAAGGCCTGTTTAAGCAAATATTCGCGCTGCGGATTGTCCACCATTTCGATTTCCACCCCCACCAGGTTGATGTGCGAAGGAATAATGTCCAGATTGGGCGAATCGGTGGGCAGGATCACTTCTTCGGCCTTGCGGATGCCTTCGAGCAGTTCGTAGGTGCCTTCGGGTTGGGCGTCGATGTCGATACCCAAGCCCGAGGAGGCGTTGGCCTGCGGGTCGGCATCCACCAGCAGGACTTTCTTTTCCAGCACGCCCAGGGCGGCCGACAGATTTACCGCCGTGGTGGTCTTGCCCACGCCGCCTTTTTGGTTGGCAATGGCTATAATTTTTCCCATCGGATTAAGATGTCCTTTTGAACCGATAAAAATACGACAAAAATTACAATTTATTTTGCGTTTCGCAGCCCTGCCGGCGCCTTGGGAGCGGAACTCCCGCCACCTTGGAATTTTTCTTCCACATCCCAATTGGCCCGTATTTCGATGATTTTGGGGTAAACAATAACGGGTTCGGGCAGGCGGCGATCTTTCCAACTTCCCGTGTCCCAACGTCCGTTGCCGTTCGTATCGCGCACAAAACGCAGGCGGTATTTGCCCGGCAACAGGTAAGGAAACGCAAAGCGGCGGCCGTTGTGCACCCTCAGGCGACGGAAAATTTTTTCGCCCTTCAAACCGGTAAGTTCGGCAATCAAATGGCCCTTCGGAGCCCCGGGCCAAACCAACGTATAATTGCCTGTTTCGCGTGCAGGAACAAAATCAACCGTTGTTTTTAGCGTATCGGTATTGGCAAGCCCGTTGAAGCCCGTCAGGGCGCCGGGCAAAATGCGTATTCCGGCTTTTTTGCGTTCGTCGTCGTAGCCGAAGCGAAATACCGGCAAGCCCATCCGGTTGAGCGTGATGCTGTCGCCGGGGCGTTTGGGGGTAACGAGGATTTTATGAACGTCCATTCCGGTGAGCGGCACATTGGCCAGCAGGCGCAAACTGTCCACCGGATAAAGGCGTTTTTTGTCCCACTGGAACACCAGGGTGTCCACGGGCGGCAAACTTGCCTTGACACGACGTGCAGCCAAGGCATCCTTGCCCCGACGGAACACAAAATGCAAGGTGTCGCCCTTGCGGGCGGGCCGGAGCCACAGGTGCAGGTTTTCGCCGTCCACATAGTGCAATAGCCGGCGGCCGGGCGTTTCGATTTCGATGCCGTCGGGGTTTCCTTTGAACTTAACAATCCAGTGGCCGGCGGACTTTTCGTTGATGTTTTCCAGGGCAAAAGGCCGGGTTTCGGCAAAGAGCGGAATTTGAAACACGCTGTCGGTGGGAACCTGCACGGCTTGCGGCACAAAACCGATTTGTTCGTCGTAGGGCTGATAGGTCAAATTGCCGTTTTTGTCCGAAAAAACCACCAGCACATAAGTGCCGGCTTTTAGGTGGTCCAGGGTAAAAAGTCCGCTTTTGGCATCCACGCGGGCCAGGTAATAAGGCGCTTGGCGGTAGATCAAGCTGTCGGAAAAATTATCGGCCGGATAAAGCCCTGCAAAGGTTTTTCCGGGCAAATCATAGCCGGTGGTAGGCATAACCTTACCCGTCAGTTTCAAGCTATCCAAGGTGGGCCCGGTGGAAAACACGTAGGCATAATCTTGCAGCACGTTGCCTTCGTGATAGTCTTTGATGGCATCGCCGAAGCGGATGGCGTAGGTGCGCCCGGCCGGCAGCGGCTCTTTGAAGCGGATACGGATTTCGCGCGCCGGATAACCCACGGGGCTAATGTCGGGCTTTACGTCAAGAGGCGGCGAAAACACCACTTTTTGCAACGGATTGTCCAGCTGAACCAGTTCGTCGAACTTAATAACGATTTGTTTTCCGCTAAAATTAACCGTGCCCGAGGGAGGCAGTTCTGCGGTAACTTTGGGCGGTGTGGTATCCTTATCGCCCCCCGAGGGCTGACCCATCCGGGCGCAGGAAAGCAACCAAAGCGGAAGGAGCCAAAAAGCGTAGCGCGGTTTCATCGGGTCAAAGATACAAAATCCTTGCGGGGGTATTTTTGGGCGCCCGGCTGCGCACGTTCACGTAAGCTGCCGTCCTTCACCTTCGGCTTGTCCGGCAGCACGTTCACGTGGCAGCCGCCGGGCTGTCCGCTTAAATGCGGCTTGGGCCGCATTTCGGCGCCTCCGGCGCCCCCGCGGTGCGTGGGGCTTCCCGCTGTCAGCCTCCGCCCGCGGGAAAATGCTCGGGCGCCCCTTCGCCGCATAACCGTTCCCATCCCTGGCGCTTTATGGCGCGCGATAAATCGCGCTTGAATATCGAACACCGGATAATCGATTGAAGATTTCTGATTTGCATTCTCCTACTGCAAACATTGAAGCAGCGTGTCATTTCGATGGAGCGCCCGAAGGGCGCGACTGAGAAATCTCGACACGGATAATTCATCCGGGGCGGAATTTTGCGTTCCTATTGACCA
>JALWYR010000157.1:7056-16907 GCA_027003085.1 Flavobacteriales bacterium | reverse complement strand
TGAATAAGGCAATAGGCATCGTTGGTTATGCGCAGGGTTTTGCCGCTGATTTCCACCCGGGTTCTGGGCAATACATCTTCCGAGCCCTGCAAGCGAATCCGGTAGTAAGGGCTTTGATGCAAATACGTCCTTACGGCAGGATCCACAATCAAGGTGTCGATGCGCGGAATCATCCGTTCGATACGGGCCTGCCGGGGCGAAAAACGGCAATGCAGTCGGTATTTGCATCCTCCCAAAACAAGCAAAATCACCAAAAACCAAAATCCGCGTTTCATCTTCTACCTGGTTTTTCCAAATTGATATTCAACACCCAATTCCAAGGCTTCGGCACGGCTGAAACTATGCAGTTTGACACCGTAATGCAAGCGCCAATGCCGTCCGGCAAAAAAGCGCAGTCCCAACCGGCTGTATGCACGGCTTTCGAACCGGTAGGGATAGTAGAAATAATAACCCATTCCCAAATCGATACCAAAACTGCCGTAGTGGAATTCGTGGGCCACATAAAGCCCCGCCCGTTTAAAATCGGGTATTTTGCGGAGCCCCTCTTCGGGGTAGGTGTAGTAAATATAATGGATTTGTTCGCGCAGGAAGTAGGAAACGAACAATTCGGCGGTGATGATAACCCGGTGCCGGAAGTTAAACACACGCTCCGCGCTCAGTGCCGGAATAAAAAAAGGATATACTTTGCTGCCCGTAAAATCCGATTGGTTGAAACCGAAACGCATTCCGGCGGTCCAAATCCAGGCGGGTGGCGTATCCGGCAGGCCGGCGGCGGAGAACTTATCCCTGACCGGAGGCATATAAGCCAGGCCGAAACTCAATCCCGGCAGGTTGGCACCGAAATTGGGCGCCCTGAGGTTGCCGTTGGAATAATGATACACGGTAAAGGCCGTCCAAAAACGCCAATTTTCAGCGATAGGCGGTGCATAGAGGTAAAAGCCCGCATTGAAGGGGAAAAGCCAATGCGAACCGAAAAGTTGGTTTTTGGTATTGCTATGCGCATCGTAGGGATGCGTATTATAGGCCAATCCCATTCCCAGCCGGAAAACCCACTGCCAAGGAGCGGCCGGCCGGTTCAGGTAAAACGACCCGGTGGCATAAACGCTGTAATTCCGTCCCAATTCGGGCTTGCGAAAGTCGTGATAGAGCAGCAACACACCGGCATCGAACAGGCCATAGCGTTGCCGGCGGTTTTTTTGCGCATACAAGGGGTGTTGCCAACTCGCTTGGAATGAATAAGGTATGGGAGATTCGAAAAGATAGGTAGTCCGGTAACGTGCCAAGTTATAACCCAGGTTAATGCCTGCTTCCCAACGGTCGAGATGCTGTGCTTGTGCTTGCCGGACCGGCGGAAGCAGGAGGAGCAATAATAAAACCCGAAGTCTGTTCACCCGGATATACATTTGATGGTGTTCAAAGTTAGTAAAGATAGTTTTATTAGGGCGCCTCCCGCGCATCGCTTACGCGATGTCGGGACCGGGCTGTCCGCTCGAATGCGGCGGCGCCCCGCTCTTGGCCTGCAAGCGTGGCGGTCGTGGCTCCCCACTGGTCGCCCCGCCTCCACGGCAGGCCTACGGCGCGGACGCATCGCAAGCGATGCTCGCCGCCGCATAACCGCTTCCATCCCTGGCGCGTAGAAGGGTGGTCGCTGATTGATTTTTGCATAGCAAAAATTGAATCGAGCCGACAGCATGAAAACGGGCGTTGCCTCGAAATCAGGTGGTTTTGAAACACCACGGCTCCGCCGTGGCACTCGGGCACATCCGCCCGCCCGCCTCTGACTGATTTTACGACATAGGATAAATATATTCGTTGAAATATCCGTTTTAGAAACAAGAATTATTGCTCACTTGTTACAATTTCACAAAATAATGATATGTGCAAAAAGGGTGATTTTTTTCACCCTTTTCGCAAAATTGAGGTAGGATGTAATGAAAAAAAGGTGATTTTTTTCATACTTTCCGGTATCAATTTGTCCAAATTTGTTCAAAAGCGAAATTTTAATATGTATTTTTTTATGAAATATTATAAATTTATCATGCCTAAATAATCCAAAAAGTGTGGTTATGAAAAAAACAATCCTTGCCATTGCATTGTTTATCTCCACCTTGGGTGGTTTTGCGCAAAACGGTTTTAACTACAAAGCCCTGATTACCGAAAACGGAACGGTTTTGGCCAACCAATCCGTAAATATCCGTTTCACCGTTTTGGAAAACGGAAACACCGAAGTTTATCGCGAAACCCATACCGCCACCACCGACCAAAACGGCATTCTGATAGTAAACATTGGCGAAGGAACGGTGGAAAACGGCGATTTTGCCACTATCAATTGGGAAAATGAGCCCTACCTGAAAGTGGAAATCGACTCGGGTAACGGCTATACCGACTTAGGAACCACGGCTTTCCGGTATGTTCCCTTGGCCAAATATGCCGACAAAGCCGGCAATGTGTTTAGCGGCGACTACAACGACCTGACCAACAAGCCCGAAACTTTTTTAAAGGTCGGTAGCAATGAATTGCCTGATGATGTTAATGATGATATTTATCATTTGGGTAGCTTAGTTTTAGGCGGTCAATTATATTCTCAATTTAGTAAGCTTTATATATTTTTTATGGGAAATTCTTCCGGCGCTGTAAGTGGAATTAAAACCTACGTTAATGTAGGCGGTAGTGGTAGTGGCAGTGATGGAACTAGATATGGTATTTACAATCAAGTATCCGGGGCAAACGGTACATTTATTTACGGAGTATATAATGAAATCGATAATATTAATTCTTCTCCGCACTATGGTGTTTGGAATCATTTAACGAGCTCCGGCAACGGTGTCCAAATAGGGTCTTTTAATTCTATCGATAATTCCGGAAATTTTTCTCATTACGGTACTTTCAATAGTTTACAAGGAACTGGTGCTGGAAACAAATTTGGTACATATAATATAATTTACCCTTCGGCCGGTGGTACCCACTATGCCGTTTACGGCGAAGCCACAAAAACGGACAGTTATGCCGGTTATTTTGTGGGCGATGTGTATGCTTCGCAAAAACTCAAAGCACCGGCCTCGGGCAATGCCGATATGAAGGCCTACATCTACGGCTGGATTATGGCCCCGGGAAGCATAAACATTTCGGCCAGCTCGTCGGGTTTTTCAGCCGAAAAAGAGTCCACCGGTGTTTATAAAATTACTTTTTCCGAGAGTAATATCACCTCGGGTCAATACATCGTCATTGTTACCAAACAAGGAACGTCCGTGCCCAGGTTTGTCAGTGCCAGCAACTATGACGGGTATTTCAAAGTATATATCCGGGACCAATCGGGCAACTTTACCGACGGTGGCTTTCAGTTTGTGGTTTATAAAAAATAGCCCGGGAATATATTCCGCCACATCAATAACGTTTCCCGAGGAGACGCGCAGCGGCTCCGAGGGCTGCAAGGAAACGCGCAGCGGTTCCGCAGCAAGCGCAGGGAAACAAGGCGTGGCCTGTGGTGTTGGTCATTGGAAGCCGCAGGTTCCCGAGCAACGTCCGGGGAGACCGGCCGCCGTGGAGAGATTGTGTTGTTTGGCCGGCGGACGGGCTCACCGGCGAACGGAGGGAGACTGACGCAGAGCCGAAGGCGGAGCGCACAGGCTCTCGGAGTTGCCGAGGAAACCGGAGGGTTCCGAGGCCCGCGAAGCGAAACGCCACAAGGCGGTTCGCGAAGCCGCGGAACAAGACAAGGGGCGCCGGCCCCGCGCCGAAGGCGCGGGGCCGGCGGCGCAAAACAAAGGGAATTCTACGGTCGAGGTGGTATTTTACCGGGTTTCTCAGATTAAAACTCGTCGCCCCAATATCATTTGCGCCGCCGGCAGCGGAATTTTCATTCCGCCGCCGGCGCCCCGAAGGCTTGTGGAGCCGTGAAGGGAAACAAGGCGCGGCATATAGCCGGGCCTAAGGAAGCCGCAGGTTCCCGGAACGCCTGAACAACTAAATCAAAATCCGGGATAGAAACTGAATCCGAACGACCATTTGCGGTAACCATTGAGCGTAAGCGGTGTGCTCAGGTAGGGTTGCAGAATGATTTGTCCGAACAGGTTGATGCGTAGCGATATGCCCGTGGAAGCCCACAAACGTCGCTCGCCGGGGGCTCCGGTGTAGCGAAGCACGGGTTTTTGGCCGTTGTCCCAAACCCAGCCGGCATCCACAAACCAGCTCAGGTCCGAAAACAAAAAGCCCGATTTGATGGCGGACAAGCGTTCGGGGCCCGTAAAAGGCAGGCGGACTTCGAAATTAGTAACAAGCAACTTGTTGCCCATCAAATCGTTGAGGGTTAATGCTGCACCCGGCGTGGTATTCACATATTCCGACAAAACGCCATAGGAATAACCGCGGATAAAATAGTCGTAGGTGATGAAGAAGGGGTATAAAATGTCGTTATCGGCCACGCCTTTGCCAAAGCGGTTCAGGTGCATCAACCGGAAGGCGAAAGTAAAGGGTTTGACATAGACATAGTCGCGGAAATCCACCGTTCCGGTGTAGAAATTCAGGTGTCCCAAATAACGCTGCAAGCCCACACGGTAGCGCATACCCTTCATGGGGGCGGTCATGCCGAACACGGAGTTGTCGCCCACATAGGCGGCGTTTACTTCGCCCAGCGTAAAGCCGTCGGGCGAAGGTTCTTTGTGACGTTCGTAGTGCACGGCATAGGGATATATGCTTTGCGAAACCGTGTCGAAGGGGTAATAATAGTTGTGGCTGTCGATGCGGAAATAATAACGCGACAAGCTCAGCCCGCCTTCGAGCCGTTGGGTGCGCGAAAACGGGAACAAGCGAAAGGCGCCTACCTTGTCTTCGAACATGCGCAGGATATACAGCTTTTGGATGTAGTAAACCTGCCCGTCGACGGTTGCAAAATCATAGCCCTGACCGAAACTCGTGTAGGGAATATGCGAAGCATACACACCGATTTGGCGTTTTTTGCCTTGATTGAAATACAGGGCCATGGCGGCAAAATCATAAATTTCGCCGTTGAGCGACACGGCGGCCGAAAGCGTGTTGCGGCCCAGCATATCGCTAAAAATCATATTTACCCCGCCCTGGAAACCGGTTCCGTATATCGACGTGGTCATCCCGAAGCCCGAATTGCTGATAAAATCCAGCTTGAAATGCGGTTTGTATTTTTCGGTCGTTACCTTCATGTCGAGCGAGTCGATGCGGGTGCGAAGCATGGCGTCCACCAAGCCGTATTTGGGCAAGACGCCTTTGCGTATCAGTGCCATGGCCCGCTGAATGCGCACATCGGGCGGTAGCAAAGACGCTTCGTGATGCACATCTGAAAGTTTGACCGGCTCGTGAAGCAACTGCGAGGGCCTGGCTTTGACGATTTGGTAGCCGTGGTCGAAAAAGTAATTATAAATCAATTCGCCCGTGCGGTAATTGACGCACAGGGCCGGCGAGAATTTGGTAATACCCGAAACGCCGGTAAAGTAACGGGTCAGTTGATAAACCTTTCCGTTGGCAAGGTCGTATTGGTAAATATCGCGGAATCCGTCCCGGTCCGAGAGGAAGTAAATGCTTTGACCATCGGGCGCATATACGGGATTCAGGTTATCGGCACCGGGGAAAACACCCGGATAAGACTTTTGTCCGGTGGTCAAATCCAAGATGCCCAAATGATAGTGCACGGGATATTGGTCGCGTTTGTAGTAGTAATAATCGGTGGCAAAGGCGATATGTTTGCCGTCGGGCGACCACGAAGGGGTCAGTTCGGCATAGGGGTCGTTGGTGATTTGTTGGAGCCGGCCGGTTCCGGGGAAGTAGAGGAAAAGGTCGGTTTGGCCGTTCTTTTGGCCCAGCAACAGGATGGATTTTCCGCCGGGCGACCAGGCGGGATTGGAAAAGGATGCCAGCCCGTCGATTTTCAGGGTGCGGATGATTTTGTGCCGGGCCACATCCACCAGGGCCAACTGATTGCGGCCTTTTTTGAACACCACAAATGCAAAGCGTTTGCCGTCGGGCGACCAGGTGCCGGCGCTTTCGTAGGCATCGATGGCATCGATGTGGTTGTTGATGCTATGCGAGCCGATGATTTTGGTTTTTCCGGTTTCCAAATCGGCCAGGTAAAGGTCCAAGCTAATCACTTGTTTTTCCGAAAGGAACACCATTTTTTTGCCGTCGGGCGACAGGGCGGGGGCAATGTTGATGCGTCCGCTGTTTTTTCCGTTGAACAAAACGGTTCCGCGGACGGTTGTGTCGCGTCCGGGAAGGAATTGGCGGTAGTATTGTTCGTTGGCGGTTTTCCAGCGCACAAAAAAGGTGTCGATGCGCATGCCGTACAAGCTGTCCATGGCTTTGTCGGGCCCTTGAAGGAGGGTGGCGTCAAAGAGCCGGACGATTTGATCGTCGCCGAAAGTGCCACCGAAAAAGGCCCAGAAATTTTGTCCGTAACGGTAGGGAAAATATTTGGGCTTGTACATATCCTTGTAGCGCGGGAAAAAACCGCCGCGCACCGCATCGCGCATCCACATGGCCGTGTGGGCATCCACGCGGCCCAGCGAGAGGTATTCGGCCATACCTTCGATCATCCACAGCGGCATGTTGGCCAAATGCTGGAACGACAGGTAAGGGCTTGTTTTGATATGGTTATATTGGAAGGCGTGCACCAGTTCGTGGCCAAGCACATGTTTGGTTTGCCCGTAAGACGGACGAAGCGGCAAGACCACACGGGTTTTGAGCCCTTCGGTAACGCCGCCGGTGCCCACGCCTATTTGCCCGCTAATGGCTGTGGTTTGTTGGAACTGCGCATGGTTGTTATACAGGATAACGGGTATGGGTCTTTCGAGTGTGTCGGTGCGGAAAATCAAATGGTGTTTGTAGTACCAACTTTCGGCATCGTGCAGGAAGCGTTTGCGCAGCGTATCGTTTTCCAAATAGCTGTAAAGTGCAAAATGCTCGGTGCGATAGACCTTGAACTTAAAATCTTCGTAAATGGGCTTGTTCTGCCCGAAACCGAAACCTTGGGCCCGGGCTGTGGTAAAGTAGCCGGTGAGTAAAACCGGTAAAAGATAGTTAATAATCCGCATTTTCGTTGACATTGGCTTCATTGACATTTACGGTTTTGGCTTGACTTGTTCCGCGCACCACAAAGGCCGTCACGCGCATGTTGGCCGGGTCGCTTACTGCGGCGGGGACGGGGCCGGAATAGGTCCAGGTGTATTCGTTGTCGAAGGTTTGCTGTGCTTGGGGAATGGCATCGCCCAACGGGTCGGTAAAGCTGTGGCGTAGCACATGGTTGTGTTCAAAGTTGGGAATGGGATTTTGGCCGCCGTAGTAGGAGGTGGTGTTGGCTTGATCGGCATGGAGATGGTCTTCGGTAACGAAAACCACCAGCCGCAGCGTGTCGCGCTGCAAATCCATGTCGAAGCGCACTTTGACCGTGATGTCCCATTGATTGCCGTTGAGTGCATTGTGCACCGAGATGCCCAATGGAACGATTTCTTGCAGGTATTGTTGAACATGTCCGGTGGTTTCGTCCCACACTTCGGTGCGGTTGATCAGCGGGGTGGGGTAGGCGTTGATGCCGTATTCCGATGCCAGGGTTTCCACACCGTCGTAGTGGAAGGGATCGGTGTTGTAGCCGCGGTTGTGGATGGCCACGGGCACGATGCCCGGAACCTGTTGCATGGCTTGTTCCAGGTGATAGATCACCCGCGGACAATTGACACACCAAGTGCCCGTAAAATCCTCGATGAGCACACGGGTTTGGCTACGCGGGTCTATGACGTGTGCGTGTATGGTGTCGTCGGCCGCAACCGTAGCACCGCCGCCCAAATCCCAGGTAGCCGTAACGGTGTAGTCGCCGGCAGAGGGAAAGCGGTAAGAACTCCCGCCGATGTTTTGGCCGTTTACGGCAAAACGGACCGAAGGCGTAATGTCGTTGCCGTTGTCATCGGTGGCTTCGAACGGAATATCTTTGCCCGTAAGGTAATGGTTTCCGTAGGGGCTTTGAATACGGAAATGAATTTGCGAAATATCGATGCCTGCTTCCTGCCGGTTGCAAGCGGTGAGTACGATTAATATCATCCCAACAAAAAGCAGGAATTTTTTCATTATCCGGTTTTAATTCGCAATTTAGGGATTTCGGTCTTGCAGTGCAAACACTTTGCGAAGCAAATCGGTGGTGCGTTCGCGCACGTCCTTGCGTATTTTGACTTCTTCCACAGCGATTTTACGGTAAACACCTTGCAGGGCTTGGTTGGTTACATAATCGGTCAGGTCGGGATTAACTTTTTGGACGAAAGGCACTTGGTTATAACGCGAAATCAGCCGGTTCCAAATTTTATCGGCGCCCACTTTGGCGAAATTGGATTTGACGATGGGATAAAATTTCAGGTAGAGTTGCTCACGGGTTTTTTCTTGCAAATAGCGTGTGGCCGCCGTACTGTCGCCCATCAGGATATTACGGGCGTCTTGGATGCTCATTTCCTTGATGGCTTGCACAAAAATGGGTTTGGCTTCTTTGACGGCTTCTTCGGCTGCGCGGTTGAGTTTACGCACGCCTTCGTCGGCCAGGGAGCCCAGTCCGATTTTCCGCAGGGTGTTTTCCACTTTTTGAAGTTCGGGCGGAAACAGAATGCGAACGTCGGGTTGGTTGTAAAAACCGCCGGTTTGCATCAGTTTGCTCACTTCTTTGTCAATGCCTTGGTTCAGGGCTTGTTTAAGGGCCCGGGCAATATCGGCATCGGTAAGGGATTGGGCCGTGTCGGGCAGTTGTTTGGCCAGGTCTTGCAGTTGGCTACACGAAACGGCGAGCATCAGGATAATGGCAAGGGCAAGTATTTTTTTCATGTTGTTTAGTTTTGACTTGTAATTTACTAATTTAAAGACAAAAACATTCGTTTTTCGGTCATTTTTCTTTGGAATGCAGCAAAAATCGTTCCGAAAGGAGTATTTATTTTTGGGGCGCCCCGGCGCTCTCATTCTTGCAAGCCGCCGGCTTTCGCCTACGGCTCATCCGGCGGCGCAATCATGAGGCGCCGGCCGGGCTGTCCGCTTAAATTCGCCTCGGGCCGCGGCGGTTTGCTAAGGGCCGGCTGCGGTGTCTCCTCAATACTTCGGAGCCTGCTCGCCGGCAGCAAACCATGCCGCGCCGGCATCGCTTCAAGCATAAAGTTAATTTCATGCTTGAAGCGATGCCTACCCTTCGGCTCATACCGCTCCCATCCCTGGCGCGATAATAAGGTGCGCGCGAAAAATCGCGCGTCCACAATGGAACATCCGGCTTCGGTTAAAACATACGGGTTTATGATTAACGTCCTATTGCAAACATTGAAGGAGAGGATTTACACCCAAGGGATTGATGAGGAGTTTAAATACAAATGTTACAATGTTTTTCTGGATTCCCGCTTTCGCGGGAATGACAAAAAGAATGTCCGCGGAGATCGCCGCCGAGCGAGGCGAAGTCCGAGCGAGGCGGCTGGGCTCCGCGTCATAGAGCCGGGACGGCACCGCCGGCCCGGCGGCCTCCCGAGCAGACTAAGTTTGCGAAGGGAGACGCCGAAGGTGGCTCCCGGAGCAACCGAGGAAACCGAAGGGTTCCGAGGCCCGCGAAGCAAGACCAACGGCAAAGCGAAGCGGAGCCGGAAGGGCTTGCGGAGCCGGCGGGGAGACAAGCCGTGGACGGGTGGGGTAGGCTATTGAAAGGCGCAGGCTCCACGCCCGAGCGCAGGCAGACCGCAGGGCTGCCGAGCAACGTCCGGGGAGACCGGCCCGGTTAGTTTTAAGTTATGAGTTTTTAGTTTTGAGTTGATTTCGGGCCAGTCGGTCGTTATTTGATAAAGATAAGGGCCGGGCTCCCCGGCGAACGGAGGGAGACG
>JALWYR010000157.1:0-7046 GCA_027003085.1 Flavobacteriales bacterium | reverse complement strand
CCGTTCGCCGGGGAGACCGGCCCGGTTAGTTTTGAGTTATGAGTTGATTTCAAGTTAATCGGTCGTTGTTTGAAAAGATAAGGGCCGGGCTCCCCGGCGAACGGAGGGAGACGCCGAAGGTGGCTCCCGGAGTGCGGAACAAGACAAGGCGAGGCCTTAGGCGCCGGCCCGTGGAAGCCGCAGGCTTGTGGAGCCGCGAAGGCGACCGGAGGGCGCCGGAGCACACAATGGGCTTATATATCCTATTTATCATATCGCTTACCTTTATTTCATTGTAAAAATTTCCGCGACCTAAACCGCTCAATATCAACTCCGTTTACCGGAGCGTGAATGAATAAAAAATTTTTTCGCCCGAAATTTGACGGCAAATAAAAAAGTTTATATATTTGCAATCGCAAAAGCGGGAATAGCTCAGTTGGTAGAGCACCACCTTGCCAAGGTGGAAGTCGCGGGTTCGAGTCCCGTTTCCCGCTCTTTTTTTTTGTATAGCTTTTTGACTTAACGTGCTCGGGTGGCGGAATTGGTAGACGCGTTGGACTTAAAATCCAATGGGCAGTAATGCCCGTGCGGGTTCAAGTCCCGCCCCGAGTACTTTACCGGTCTTTCGAGCCGGTCGAATCAAGGCGCCCGAGCGGCGCTTTGTTTTTTGAAAGCCTTTGTTGGTCGCATATTATTGATATACCCGAAAAATACTGCCTGTAATTTTGTTATTTCAACAAATATTACCCGTTGATTTTCATATAAATCGAATTTTGCCGGAAACACGAAAAAATCTGCAACAAATCATAAAACCGGCTTGATTTATTTATACTTTTGTATTCAAAAGAAAAATCCCCGCGAGGGAAAAAGATTATGTTATGAGCAAAGACGCTACTTATACTCCCCACAAGAAGCCCGTCAAGCACGTGGATCATGTGGTTATCCGTTTCGCCGGCGATTCCGGCGACGGTATGCAACTGACCGGAACCCAATTCACTACCTCGGCCGCATTGCTGGGAAACGATGTGTTTACCTTTCCGAACTATCCTTCGGAAATACGTGCGCCACAAGGTAGCCTGTATGGTGTTTCGGGCTATCAGGTTCAAATCGGGTCCAAAGAAATCAACACGCCCGGCGACAAACTCGACCTGCTGGTGGCCATGAACCCCGCCGCCCTCAAAACCAACATCAAAGACCTCAAAAAAGGCGGCATGTTGATTGTGGACACCGACAGTTTTACCAAAGCCAACCTCCAAAAAGCCCACTACGACCATAATCCGTTGGAAGACGACTTCCTCAAAGATTATCTGGTGGTGCAAGTGCCCATGACATCGCTCACACGCGAAGCGCTCAAAGATATTCCCATCGACAACAAAAGCAAAGCCCGTAGCAAAAACATGTTTGCGCTGGGCATGGTTTATTTCCTGTATGGCAAAGACCCCAAATACACCGAGGAATTCCTCCGCAAAAAATTCAAGAATAAACCCGAAGTGGTGGAGGCCAATGTCAAAGCCCTCAAAACCGGCTGGAACTATGCCGAAACCCTGGAATTGATTCCCGTTTCGTATATAGTGGACGAAGCGCCTCATCACGAAGGGAAATATAAAATCATCAACGGAAACACTGCCACGGCCTGGGGCTTTTTGGCTGCCGCCGAAAAGGCCGGACTGCAACTCTATTTGGGCTCCTATCCCATAACACCCGCCACGGATATTTTGCAAGAGCTTTCCAAATACCGCATGTTGGACGTGATTGCCTTCCAAGCCGAAGACGAAATTGCCGGTATCAGCTCGTCTATCGGAGCGGCTTTTGCAGGAAAATTGGCGGTAACCACAACTTCGGGCCCCGGTTTGGCGCTCAAAGGCGAAGCCATCGGATTGGCCGTAATGTTGGAACTGCCTTTGGTGATTGTGGATGTGCAACGTGGCGGACCTTCCACGGGCTTGCCCACCAAAACCGAGCAAGCCGACCTGATGCAAGCCCTCTACGGTCGTAACGGCGAAAGTCCGGTGGTTGTTATCGCAGCCAAATCGCCGGCCGATGCCTTTCGTATGGCTTTCGAAGCCTCCAAATTGGCCTTGGAACACATGACCCCCGTCATCCTGCTCACCGACGGATACATAGGCAACGGCTCCGAACCCTGGGAAGTGGTAATACTGAAAGACCTTCCCGATATCAAACCACCCATTCTGCGTCAAAAAACCGAGGATTGGAAACCCTATGCCCGCGACCCCGAAACCCTGGCCCGTAAATGGGTACTTCCGGGCACACCGGGCATGGAACACGTAATCGGCGGATTGGAAAAGAACGAAGAGGGCGCCATTTCCTACGAACCCGAAAATCACCAACGTATGGTGGAACTCCGCCAAGCCAAAGTGGACAAGGTGGTCGATTATATCCCGCCCCTGGAAACCGAATTCGAACCCGAAGGCGAACTGCTTATCGTGGGCTGGGGCGGCACCTACGGCACGCTCAAAGCCGCCGCCACCGAACTGACCGAAAAAGGATACAGCGTAGGCCTGGCCCATTTCAACTACATCAACCCGCTGCCCAAAGGCGTGAAAGATGTTTTTTCGCGCTACAAAAAAATCGTTGTGGCCGAGTTGAACTTGGGACAATTTGCCAACTATCTGCGCATGAAATATCCCGAATTCCAATACCACCAATACAACAAGGTGCAAGGATTGCCCTTCACCTCTTCGGAATTGATAGACGCTTTCGAAAAACTGCTTAAAGCTTAATCGTTATGACTACCAAAATTCAATATACGTTCAAAGATTTCCAAAGCAACCAGGAAGTACGCTGGTGTCCCGGTTGTGATGACTATGTGATTTTGCGTTCCATGCAAAAGGCCCTGCCCTTGATGGGAGTGCCCAAGGAAAAGTTTGTTTTTGTTTCGGGTATCGGCTGTTCGTCCCGTTTTCCTTACTACATGGCCAACTACGGCATTCACGGCATCCACGGCCGGGCTGCGGCCATTGCCACGGGCATCAAACTGAGCCGCCCCGACCTGAGTGTGTTCGTCATGACAGGCGACGGAGATTCCCTGGCCATCGGGGGGAACCACTTCATCCACGCCATACGCCGGAATATGGATTTGAACATCATTTTGTTCAACAACGAAATTTACGGACTGACCAAAGGTCAATTCTCGCCCACTTCGCTCATCGGCCAAAAAACCAAAACATCGCCTTATGGCAACACACAACCGCCTTTCAATGTGGGTGAACTGACCCTGGGCGCCGACGGACGTTTCTTTGCACGTGTGCCGGGCAATGATTCCAAAATGCAAACCGAAATTTATGTCGAAGCCCACAAATTCAAAGGAACCGCCGTGGTGGAAGTGATGCAAAACTGCGTTATTTTCAACGACGGTGCTTACAAATTCTGGACCGATAAAAGCGTACGCGACGAACACACCATCCGTGTGGAACACGGTAAACCTATGATTTTCGGCAAAGAACGAAACAAGGGGTTGGTTTTGGACGGTTCGGAGCTGAAAGTGGTGGAAATAGGCAAGGATGATGTTACCGAAAACGATATTTTGGTTCACGACGCCCACAATCCCGACCCCGGGCTGCATTTGATGCTGGTACGCCTCAAAAACCCCTTGGTCACGGGCATCATCCGCCAAGTGCGTGAAGAAACCCTCGAAGAACGCGAAGCCAAACTGACCGAAGAGGTAAAAGCATCGAGCAAAATCCGTTCGTTCGACGATTTGGTAAGTTGAGTTTACGCATTTCCAGTATAAAAACCGGCCGTTTGGGGCCGGTTTTTTTCTTTTACACCTGTCCAAGAACACCAAAACAGGGGTGATTTTTTTCACCCTTTTTTGTTTTTATTGTGAGTTTTCGGCCATTCGACACTGTCACAAAGGGTGATTCTTTTCACCCTTTATAGGGAAATTTGTCTCATTTTCTGTTATTCTTGTATTTTGATATTGACTTTTGGCGGTTGAATTATTATTTTTATTTGTACGAAAACCAAAAAACGAATAGCCATGAGAAAAACAATTCTTACTCTTGCTCTACTGATTTCCGCCATGTGGGCCTACGCCCAAAGCGGATTTAACTACAAAATCCTGCTTTCGCAGGGGACCAATATTATGGCCAACCAAAACGTTACGCTGCGGCTTACGCTCAAAGACGGCGGAACCAGTGTTTACCAGGAAACCCATGATGTTACCACCGATGCCAACGGTATTGCTTCGGTAACCATAGGAACCGGAACGGTGGTTAGCGGTAGCTTTTCCGGTATTGACTGGACGCACGACATTAGCTTGCAAACCGAAGTAAGCACCAACGGCGGTAGTTCCTATACCGATTTTGGCACCACGCCTTTCGAGTATGTACCTTATGCCAAAATGAGCGAAAGTGCACAAAAGTTGGAACTTACAACAACACCGGTTTCTGTTACCGAACCGGGTTCAGGTACGCAAACGGCTCATTTGGAATATAATTTTCTTCATTTATCCGACAGAGAATCTGGACAAGCAGGTAATGATTGGTATGTAGGCATGAATTCAACTCATAATTTTTATATAAAAAATGATGTAACTACTGAATTTATGTTTGTTGATGCTTCTCATCTTGCGATTTTCTACCATGATGTACGAATCGACGGCAATTTACAAAACATCGGCAAGCTCAAAGGCCAATATTCCGGCGATGCGGATATGAAGGCTTATGTATATGGAGATGTCGATATGTATGCACAAATCCAATCTGGATCATCTTCGGGTTTCAGTGTAAATAAGCAAGCCACCGGCCATTACCGCGTTACGTTAACCAACTATTCCGGCACGGATTACGTAGCCATGGTTACCAAATCGCATACTTCAGGCTATCGTTATATTTCTGTATTACAGCATAATGGATATTTTGATGTTTTCATATATGACTCCTCAGGAAACGCAGCAGATGGTGGATTTACTTTGTAGTTTTCAAAAAATAATCACCCATGGAAAAATACTTATTCACCTTTATCATCCTCCTAACGGGCTGGGCCGCTTTCGGGCAACTGCAAATCCGCAAATCGTCCCTGGCTCCGGTGGGCACCACCGCATCCCAAGGCGGGATGAACATCATCACCGCCGGCGGTGAATTGGCCAACCGCGAAGCCACCGTGGGCGCCACCCACCTGTCAGAGGGCTTTATCGGCCCCGACCTGGCCGCCATTATGGGCGTGGAGGAATACACCACGCTGTCGGGCGTGGAACTCTTTCCCAATCCCATGGACCGGGAACTGCATATCCGTACGGCCGAAAATAAAACCTACGAGGTTTATGTACATGACCTTTCGGGCCGCGAGGTGATGCATTTCCGGTTTACGGGCGATCAAATTTCGGTCAACGTAAGCCGCTTGCAAGCGGGTATGTACCTGGTAACGGTCATCGACCGCGATACCCGTGCTTATACTACCCGCAAAGTGCAGAAAAAATAGACGGCAACTTGCTAAACCTTGCTTTGTTCTCCGCCAGCCATGTGGAGGCTGTCCAAAAAGGCCCAAATCAATATTATGGTCAAATTTCAATATTTTGCAATACCTTTATAATCAATGAATTGCCTTACTCCAAACCTTTAAAAAAAGGACAAATTCAACAAAATTTTTACTTTTTGGACAGCCTCTTTTTTCATTTGTACCATAAAAATATGCCTTTATACGACGTTTTTTGGCTTTTTGGCAATCATTTTGACTTGTTTTTCATCGATTTTAGGGGTGATATTTTTCACCCTTTTAAAAAAATAAATGGAAAATCCCGTATAAAAAAGGGTGATTTTTTTCATACTTTTTAGGGGAGTTTGTCTCAATTTGTGCAAAATAGCAATTTTGAGACAAATTATTTTGGTATTCACATTACATTTATGTCATCAAACATAAACTTCTAAATTCTATTGTTATGAGAAAAACAGTCCTTACTCTTGCTCTACTGATTTCCGCCATGTGGGCATACGCCCAAAGCGGTTTTAACTACAAAATCCTGCTTTCGCAGGGGACCAATATTATGGCCAACCAAAACGTTACGCTGCGGCTTACGCTCAAAGACGGCGGAACCAGTGTTTACCAGGAAACCCACAGCACAACCACCGATGCCAACGGTATTGCTTCGGTAACCATAGGAACCGGGACGGTGGTTAGCGGTAGCTTTTCGGGTATTGACTGGACGCACGACATTAGCTTGCAAACCGAAGTAAGCACCAATGGCGGTAGTTCCTATACCGATTTCGGCACCACGCCTTTCGAGTATGTACCTTATGCCAAAATGAGTGCCAGTGCACAAAAGTTGGAACCGACCAGAACCCCTGTAAAAGTTTATAGAGGAAGCTCATTGCACACCCAAGCAACTGAACTGAAATATGACCAAATATCCTTCCACCAATATCTTGATGACGATTCGGGCGTTGATTGGTATTTTTGGATGGGAAGTGGCACGCATACACTTTATCTGTCGCATGATGGCCACGCATTAATAAATTTCAATCAAAATACCAACTTGACCCGCTTTTATGACGATGTGCAAATCGACGACAATTTACAAGTCAAAGGCAAGCTTAAAGGCGATGACTCAGGCGACGCGGATATGAAGGCGTATATTTACGGATATGTTGATGTTGAAAACACAAATGTTTCCATATTAACAAACGCATCCTCAGATGGATGGTCGGTTTCCAGAATATCAACAGGTAAGTATAAAGTACAGTTTACCAATAGCCCGGGTGGTTATGATAAATATACTGTTATTGCCTCGGCTTATGATAGTACTAGCCCACAAATTTGTACAATTGCACCCGCGACTAGCTATTTTTATATATACATTTGGGATAAAAACGGTAACGCCGTTGACTCGGACGTATATTTTGTTGTTTACAAAAAATAATCACCCATGAAAAAATACCTGTTCACCCTCATCATCCTCCTAACCGGTTGGGCCGCATTCGGGCAGTTGCAAATCCGCAAGTCGTCCCTGGCTCCGGTGGGCACCACCGCATCCCAAGGCGGCATGAACATCATCACCGCCGGCGGTGAATTGGCCAACCGCGAAGCCACCGTGGGTGCCACCCACCTGT
>JALWYR010000156.1 GCA_027003085.1 Flavobacteriales bacterium | reverse complement strand
ACTACACCGAACGGGTTATTAAACATTGGATCGAAACCTTTCATATCGACGGATTCCGTTGGGATTTGACCAAAGGATTTACCCAAAATTGCAGCCCCGGCGACGAAGCATGCACCAATAGCTATCAGCAAGACCGGGTGGACATTTTGAAGCATTATGCGGATTATACTTGGAGTATCGACCCCGACAGTTATGTGATTTTTGAACATTTGGGCAACGCACAGGAAGAGCAAACCTGGGCCGACTATCGTTTGAACGAAGGCAAGGGCATTATGCTTTGGGGACGCAACAATGACCCCTATGGCGAATTGCTTATGGGCCAATCCGGAAACCGCGATATTTCGGGCATGGGACACACGGCCCATAACTTTGCCGGCAAACGGCTTGTGGGCTTTTTCGAAAGCCACGACGAAGAACGCATCATGTATAAGGCCTTGCAATATGGAAACAGTTCCAACGCTTCGCACGATGTAACCGATTTGAACACCGCCCTGTTCCGTATGCGTGCTTTGGGTGCGGTTTCCTTGTTGATACCGGGCCCCAAAATGATTTGGCACTTTTCGGATTTGGGTATGGACCAATCCTTATACACTTGTTCCGACGGCACGGTGGATCCCAACTGCCGGTTGGATACCAAACCCCAGCCGCAGTGGGTCAACGACTGGTTGCACGACCCCCACCGCAGTGCCATCTACAATGATTGGGCACGGATGATGGCACTCAAAACCTTTGAACCCGTATTCAAGGGCGATTATGCCGTAACTTCGGGTGATTTTACCCCTAAAATCTACATTTGGGATGATAATATTCCCGCCACTCAACTGAAAAATGTAGTCATCGTAGCCAATTTCGACGTTGTGCAGCACAGTGTTACGCCTTATTTCCCTTACACCGGCACTTGGTATAATTTGATGGACAATTCATCCGTTACCGTTAATAATACCAACGACGCCATTACTTTGGGCCCGGGCGAATACCGTATTTTCGGAAATCAGCCCACACAAATGGCCGTTAATCCGGTTCCGCTGCCCACGATATATTTGTATCCCAACCCTTCTCGTGATTATATGATGTTGTCTGAACCGGCCGACCGTTTGGAGATTTATGACATTTCGGGTAAATTATTGATTTCCAAGGAAAATATTTCCGCCAATACGGTTATAAGTTTACAAAACATTGCCCCCGGAATTTATACGGTCAAAGTGCAACGCGGAGCCGGACGTAAAACCATGAAACTTATTGTTCAACCCTAAAAAACGATTTGCCATGAAACGAAAATTACTTGTGCTTTTATTGGGTCTTACGGGCATGATGCTACGTGCCCAATTGACCATTACCAATGTTTCGCCCGGCGTGGTAGAATTGAGCTACGGCGCCAGCGGCGATTATTCCATTTACGACCCGCAAGGCGATGCCACCATCTACATCTACATGTGGGTGGACCAAAACCAAACCAGTCCGCAAATCGGTCAGCAGTACAACGATGATTGGAACGATGCCGCTTCGTTGGAAGCCATCCATTGGGATAACAATCTGAACAAATTTGTAGGAACCATTAATTTAAATCAACACAACTTTCCCGGCGAAGGCATCTTGCCCGACGGCACGCAACTTCTGGATTTTAAACTTATTTTGCGCAACCAAGCAGGCAATCGCCAAAGCGTCGATCTTACGGCCAGCACATACGGTTTTCAAGCCACCACCTTGCCTGTGGAAACAACGCAAAGCGGTATTCAAGTTTTTGCTTACAGCGGTGGAAAATTATTTGTTTCCCCTGAATTACTCAACCAAAACCCCGTTTTACAGGTTTACGACCTGAGCGGACGTTTGATAAGGGAAACCCGAATCGAAAATGCCGAAACACCCCTGACACTTCCTGCGCCGGGAGTTTATGTTTTCTTGCTTCGAACCGAAACCAAAACCTATTACCGGAAAATCGGCTATTGACAGAAATTTCTAAGAATCTGTTTCAAAGGCGCTTCCCTTACGAAGCGCTTTTGTTTTTCCCGCGCATTTTCAAAACCGAATTCCAAATAATAATCCCTAAAATCACCGCCGCTCCCAAATAAAATGATGGCCGCATACGTTCGCTTTCGCCGAATACGATAAGCGCCAAAACGATGCCATAAACCGGTTCCATATTGATGGCCAACATCAAACTGAATGGATTGATATGCCGCAGCAAATCCAACGAAACCGTAAAGGTATAACTCGTGCACACCCAAGCCAATACGGCCAACCATAGCCAGTCTTGCGGACGCACGGCGGCAGGGTGGGGGACATGCCCCGTAGCCAATACGATGATACTAAGCAAAACAAAGCCCGAGCTCAGTTCGAAAAAGGACAAATCCCGCGCCGGATACCGCTGAATAAGCAAGCCGTTCCACACCGAAAAAAGCGCACTCAAAAAGGCCGCTGTAAGGGCGGCGGCCAAGGCCCAAAAACGGATATGACTCAATCCGTAAATCAAACCGATGCCGGCTACCACCGTGAGCCCGAAAAACACTTCGTGTTTTTGAATCCGCCGGCCGTAAATCCACGGTTCGAGTAAGGACGCAAAGAATGCGCCCGACGAAAGGGCCACCAAGGTGGACGACACATTGCCCAATTTGATGGCACCGAAAAAGGCCGTCCAGTGCAAGGCAATCAGGGCCCCGTTGAGTGCAAAGCGCAGGTAATCTTTTCCCGAATAACGTATCTTCGGTTTGCGCAGTGCATACAGCAAGGCCAAAGGAAGGATGGCCAAACCTACTCGATACCAAGTAAGCATAAGCGCATCCAGCCGGATAAGTTTACCCAAAATGGCCGTAAATCCCCAAATAAAAACGAGGAAATGCAGGTGCAAGTATTTTCGAAAGCTCGGATGCTTAGCGTTGGGCATGGCGCAGCAAATATAGCGCAAGCAGAATAAACAGGAAATTGGGTATCCACGCCGCCAGGAAAGGATTAAAGCCCGCATTTACCGTAAGAATACCGAAAATTTTGTCGAAAAAAATGTAAACGAAGGCCAATGCAATGCCAATGGCCAAATTAATGCCCATACCGCCGCGCCTTTTACGCGAGGCCACGGCCACGGCAATAAAGGTCAGGATAAAGGCCGCCACGGGCAAACTTACACGCTTGTATTTTTCGAGCAAATAGCGGTCGATGTTTTTCGAACCGCGCAATTTTTCCTTCCGAATAAAATCATTGAGCTCCCGTGTGGGAAGCCCTTCGGCAATATAGTTCACCGGCGTCAGGTCGTTGAAGGTAAACGGAAACACCGTATCCATCACCGCTTTTTGTTGCACTTCTTGCCGGTCGGGCGAAAGGATTTTGCGTTTGGTTACGTTATACAACCGGTAGCGGTGCGTGCTGTCGTCCAGCAGTTTGATGCGTGTGGCATAGAGCCGGTAGCGAACCGTATGGTCGCGAATGTCTTCCCACACGAAATCATAGGCGGTTTTGACCTTGTGGTTGATGCTGGAAATATACACGTAGTGTGTGCTGTCCACTTGGCGGTAAACATCGCTTTTTTCGCGGTAATTCCCCCATTTGTTGAAATATTTGCTCCAAAAATCGTTGTAGGTCATCCGGGCATCGGGAATAACCTTGCGATTGAGCAATATTACGCTCCCCGAAATGATCAAGGCACCCAAAAAGTAAGGCATCACAAAGCGTTCGAACGACATACCGCCGTTGAGTATGGCCACAATTTCGGTCCGTTGGGCCATACGCGATGTGAACCAAATGATCGACAGGAACAGGAAAATGGGAAACAACACGTTGAAAAACGTAAGCAAAAAGGCCTTATAGTATTCCAATATTTCGCTTACCGGAATATGGTTTTCGCGGAATTTTTCGAGCCGTTCGCCCAGGTCGATCAGGATGCTGATGGGCACAAACAGCAGCAACATACCCAAAAAGGTGCCGAAATATTGCTTGATGATGTATTTATCGATGATTTTCATCTACAAACGTCGTGTGATTTTGGGCATCATTTGATTTTTCCAAGTTACGAAATCTCCTTCAATGATATGCCGGCGTGCTTGACGCACCAGCCAAAGGTAAAAGCCCAGGTTATGAATCGAAGCGATTTGCTTGCCCAGGATTTCGTTGGTTTGGAACAAATGACGCAGGTAGGCCTTGGAATATTCGGTATCCACAAAGGTGATGCCTTCGGGATCCAAGGGCGTAAAATCGGTTTTCCACTTGGCGTTTTTGATGTTGATGATGCCTTGGGTGGTAAACAGCATGCCGTTGCGGGCGTTGCGGGTGGGCATCACGCAGTCGAACATATCCACGCCCAGGGCAATGCTTTCCAGAATGTTGGCCGGCGTGCCCACGCCCATCAGGTAGCGCGGTTTGTCCGGGGGCAGGATGTTACACACCAGTTCGGTCATGGCATACATTTCTTCGGCGGGTTCGCCCACCGAGAGGCCGCCTATGGCGTTGCCGTCGGCATTGCGCGATGCAATGTATTCGGCCGACTGTTTGCGCAGGTCGGGAAAGGTGCTTCCTTGCACAATGGGAAACAAACTTTGGTCGTGTCCGTAGCGTGGCCGGGTTTCGTTCCAGCGGGCAATGCAGCGGTCGAGCCAGCGGTGGGTGCGTTCCATGGCCTGGCGGGCGTAGTCGTAGTCCACGGGCCAGTCGGTGCATTCGTCGAAGGCCATGGCAATGTCGGCCCCGATGCTGCGTTGGATGTCCATCACGCCTTCGGGCGAGAAAAAATGGTAGGAGCCATCGATATGGGATTTGAAGCGGACGCCTTCTTCGGTGATTTTACGGTTGTCGGCCAGGGAATAGACCTGAAAGCCGCCGCTGTCGGTCAGGATGGGCCGGTCCCAGCCGATAAAGCCGTGCAAGCCGCCGGTTTGTTCCAGCAGGCCGGTGCCCGGGCGCAGGTAGAGGTGATAGGTGTTGCCCAGGATGATTTGCGCCCCGATGTCGTCCCGCAGTTCCCGTTGATGCACGGCCTTCACGGTGCCCAGGGTGCCCACGGGCATAAAAATGGGCGTTTCGATGACTCCGTGTCCGGTTTCGATGATGCCGGCCCGTGCGGCGCTGCCCGGATCGGTGGCTTGCAAACGGAATTTCATAGGCGAAAAATATGTGCGAAATTACGAAATAATGCCCGATAGCGCATAAGGTTTTTTAGGGCGCCTGGCCGCAAGCGTTCACGTAAGGTGCCGGCTTTCACCTCCGGCTCATCCG
>JALWYR010000155.1 GCA_027003085.1 Flavobacteriales bacterium | reverse complement strand
ATTCAAGCGCGATTTATCGCGCGTAAGAAGCGCCAGGGATGGGAGCGGTTATGCGGCGTGGGGGCGCGGCATGGTTTGCTGCCGGCGAGGAGGCTCCGAAGCATTGAGGAGACCCCGCAGCCGGCCCTTAGCAAACAGCCGCGGCCCGAGGCGAATTTAAGCGGACAGCCCGGCGGGCGCGGCTGGCGTTGCAGCAAGCATAAAATATTCACACCAAGTTTTGTTCTTTATGCCGATAACGGCATTGACCATCCTTGCCATAGCTACGGCTATGCCTTCGGATGGCCGGCTTTGTTCTCGACAAAAATAACTGCAACTTTTCCGACATTTTACACTTGCTGCAACGCCGTGAACGTGCTGCCGGACAAGCCGAAGGCGAAGGCCGGCGGCTTACGTGAACGTGTGCGGCCGGGCGCCCAAAAAAAAGGCAAGCACCGGGGCCTGCCTTTTCGCTATGGATAGATGGTTTGTTAAAATTCCTCGGCGTGGATTTGGCCGGGTTCGCGCTTGGTGTGTTCCTTGAAGCCGTCGGATTTGAGCAAGGCTTTCATGTTGGTTACCATATTCGGATTTCCGCAGAGGAACACATGGGTATTGTCGGGCTTAGGATCAAAGCCGGTTTTCTTGCGCCACTCGGGGTCTTTCCAAATGTCTTCGAAGAAGCGCGTGTCGCCTTCCCATTTCACCGGTTCGCGCTCGGGGCGGGTAACGGTGGGGTAATAAACCAGTTTATCGGGGAACATGCGTTGCAGCAAGGTGAGTTCGCCGTGGTAGCCCAAATCCCAGCTGTTGTCGGCACCGTGCACCACCACGATTTTGCCTTGGCGGTGAAGGGCGTCGCTGCGCAGCATGCTCATGTAGGGCGCAATGCCCGTTCCGGTGGCAAAAAGGATGAGGTTTTGGTCTTCGGGCACTTGGTCGAGCGTGAACATGCCGGTGGGTTTTTGGCTCATAAACAGCCGGTCGCCCACTTGCAGGTTAAATAGCCGGGGTGTGAGCTGGCCCGATTTGACCAGTGAAATATAAAATTCCACATAATCGTCGCGCGAAGAAGATGCAATGCTGTATGCCCGGCGGATGAGTTTGTCGGGGTCGGCGGGTTTGTGTTCGGGTTCGGCCTCGGGGGTGCGCGGTTCGTCGCCGAACAGGCCCAACACCACGAATTGACCGGGCTTGAAGGGCGGAAGTTTCCACTCGTCGGGTTTGACCCGGATAATTTTCATGGTGGGCGAAATATGCACGATTTGCGAAATCACGCTGTTGTATTTGCTTTTGTCGCTCATGGCAAAAAATTCATTTTTACAAAGATAATCGAATAAATGCTGACACTCATTGATTCGGGATAAGGATATGCTTATAATTCCATTGGCCGGGTTTATAGTTTTTCGAACCTGGCCTGGAAGAAACGCAGGTATTTGGGTTCGAACACCATTTTGAGACCTTTGGCCTTGCCGGCTTGTTCATAGACTTCGATAACGGATTCGGCCACCACATCCATGTGGGCTTGGGTATAGACCCGCCGGGGGATGGTTAGCCGGACCAGTTCCAGTTTGGGATAGTTGTGGTCGCCGGTTTCGGGATTACGTCCGGCCGATACGATGCCGCGTTCCATGGCACGCACGCCCGAATCCACATAGAGTTCGGCCGCCAGGGTTTGGGCGGGGAATTTGTCTTGCGGCAGGTGCGGATAAAAGCGTTTGGCATCCAGGAAAACACCGTGTGTGCCGATGGGCTTAACCACCGGAATGCCGGCATCGAGGAGCATTTTGCCCAGGTAATGCACCTGGCCTACGCGGGCTTTTTGGTGCTCGTCCATCACCGATTCCTTGATGCCAATGGCCATGGCTTCCATGTCGCGTCCGGCCAGGCCGCCGTAGGTGTGGAGGCCTTCGTAAACCACCACCAGGTTGCGGGCTTGTTCGAACACGTCGGGGTCGTTGGTGGCCAGGAATCCGCCGATGTTGACCAGGGCATCCTTTTTGGCGCTCATGGTGGCATGGTCGGTCAAGCTGTTGATTTCCTTAACAATTTCGGCCACGGTTTTGTCGGCATAACCAGGTTCGTTTTGCTGAATCATGTAGGCGTTTTCGGCCACGCGGGTCATATCGTGCACGATTTGGATGCCGTATTTGGCGGTGAGTTCACGCACGGCCCGCAGGTTTTCGAGCGAAATGGGTTGGCCGCCGGCCATGTTCACCGTGGTGGCGATGGCTATGTAGGGAATTTTGTCGGCGCCCACGCGGTCGATCAGCGCTTGGAGTTTGTCCAAATCCACATTTCCTTTGAAAGGATGTTCGCTTTCGGGGTCATGGGCTTCGTCGATGATCACATCCACGAACTTGCCGCCGGCCAATTCCTGATGGAGTTTGGTGGTGGTGAAATACATGTTACCGGGAATGTAGTCGCCGGGTTTGATGAGGATTTTCGAAATCAGGTGTTCGGCGGCGCGTCCCTGGTGGGTGGGCACCAGGTATTTGTAGCCGTAAACATTGCGAACGGTTTCTTCCAGGTGATAGAAGTTACGGCTTCCGGCGTAGGCCTCGTCGCCCAGCATCAGTCCGGCCCATTGGCGGTCGGACATGGCGGAGGTTCCACTGTCGGTGAGCAGGTCGATATACACATCTTCGGAACGAAGCAGGAAGGTATTGTATCCGGCTTCGCGTATGGCCTGTTCGCGTTCGCGGCGCGAAAGCATACGAAGCGGTTCGACCATTTTGATTTTGTAGGGCTCGGCCCAGGAACGTTTTTTTATGCGTTGCATGGAATTTACTTTTTGGGATTATGCGGGCCAAGATAACAAAAAGCCGCCGAAAGGGGGAGGATAAATTTCAATTTTACGGAAGAAATGCAGGTAACTTTTGTTGAATATGTAAAAAATATGTCCGTTGAGCTTGACAAAATGGACATTTGATGATAAATTTAAGAATTAACAACAAAAACATCAAAAAATCCACAGCCATGAAACGCTTGCTTTACTTCATGCTGATGCTTTTGCCCATTGCCGTTTGGGGGCAAGACGGATTCCATTACAAAATCCTTTTGTCGCAAAACGGAAACATTTTGGCCAACACGGATGTGGATTTGCGGCTAACTATTGAAGTCCCTTCGGTTGGTCCGGTTTACACGGAAACTTTCCACACCACCACCGATGCCAACGGCATTGCCCGGGTGGTTATAGGAACGGGGAACACGTCGGATGATTTTTCGGCCATCAATTGGTCGCAGCCTTATGTGCTACACACGGAGGTGAGCTTGGACAATGGTTCCACCTACACCGACATGGGCACGGAGCCCTTGGAATATGTTCCCTATGCCAAGTGGGCGGCCACTACTTCGGTTTTCAAAAAAGTCCAAAATCATCAACCTGCCGGAAAAACCGAAGACACCATTTACCATTTGGGCCCGGTGCTTGTGGGAACAGCCGGATATACCGCGGGTTTGCAAATGGCCGTTGTAAAGAATATCGATTCGGATGATAATGCCACGGGGCTCAAAGTGGATTTGACCGGTAGCGGCAACGGAAACCTGTTGAACATTTACAACCACATGGATGTTTCGGGTAACGGGGGAAGCCGTTTCGGAATTTACAATTTGATGACCGGCACAGCGGGAAGGCCGCAGGTCCGTTCGGCCACCATAGCCACCACCATGATTGCCGGTGTAAACAATCAAATCAATGTAACCGGAATGGGGCCACATTATGGTGTATTTAATTCGTTAAGTCAAGGAACGGGGATTCAAATCGGTACATATAACCGTCTTAGCGGAAGCGACGGATTGGTGCAAATGGGTACGGAAAACTATTTGGATAATAACAACGACGACGAACAATACGGCGTGTATTCGGTACTCAGGGGTAGTGGAAACGGTTACCACTACGGTTATCACGCCATATTGGAAGGCAGCGGAGGCGGACGCCAGGTAGGATACGGGGTGTATATTACCAATTCGGGCGATGAGAATCATTATGGGGCATTTTACGAATTTAACGGAAGCGGAAGCGGTGATCGCTACGGGGTTTACAATACAATGCATGACGACGGAACGGGAACACATTATGGTGTTTACAACCGCATTACGACCGATAGTGATATGCCGGAATGTGGCGTTTATAATTATGTGTCCGGTAACGGAACGGGTAATAAATACGGCGAGTATATTGAAATACCGAGTTCGTCGGGAGGAACGCACTACGGGATTTTTTCGCGCGTATTGGCATTGGGCGATTCCTATGCGGGTTATTTTGACGGCAACGTAAAAATTACACACAAACTGAAAACGGACATTGCCGGTGATGCGGATTTAAAACCTTATGTGTATGGTTCGGTGGGCAATGCCGGTCAAATTGATCCCGAGGCATCTTCGGATGGTTTTACCGTAACCTATAATAGTGGAAATCCGGGTGTTTATCGGATAAATATGCCTTCGATTGGTCCGGGAACCTATGTGAATTATACGGTAACGGTGAGCGTGGAAACCAACAACGGTACGCCCTATGTGGCGGTGGTGGACAAGTATGGAACCTACTTTTACGTGTATATATATGACTTGAACGGTCAAGCCCGAAGTGCGGACTTCGATTTTGTAGTTTACAGGAAGTAAATGTAGGAAACATGAAGAACGCAACGTAGTTACTGATAATTAAAAAAAACCCTCCAAAAACGGAGGGTTATTTTGTTGTTTGAAGTGAGGACAAGGGCTTTACCACCACCATGTCCAACATCCACCCCAAGCAAAGGACAATCCACCCCAAATCAGGGCTTCGACAATACATCCGATAAGGGCTTCTTTGGTGTATTCTTTGTTTTTGTCGGTGAGGAAATAGACGACCAAAACGCCTACCCAACTTAGTACAAATCCCCACCAGAAGGGCGGAATACCGAAGAGCGAATCGGGCCCTTTGTCGAACAGGTTGATACTTTCATTGCTGAAATTCCGCAGCAACAGGTTGTCGTGGAAATTGAGTTGGTCGGCAGTAACCCGGTGTGCGGTTACGTAGTTATCCACCACATTGACGGTGGCAAGGGCTTGGTCGACAACCGCTCGGTTGTAGCGGAACAGGTTAGCGTTTCCGGCCTTGGCCGTCCAGACCATCAGGCCGAAAAGAAGCAGGAAGAACCGGTTTTTGAAATTCATAACTCGGGATTTTGCATCGAAAAATAAAGAAAACACATTCAACCTGCCATGAGCTAAGTCA
>JALWYR010000154.1 GCA_027003085.1 Flavobacteriales bacterium | reverse complement strand
CCCGCCAAAAACCGCCTATGAAAGTAATGGTGGTATGCTCCATACCTCCGCCCCAACCGAATTGGGCGTGTCCGTATTTTTCGTCGGAAAAAGGATACTGCCCGAAGGTGTTTTCGAAATAATCCATAAGGTCGGCCGTGACCGGCAAATCGATTTGGGCTTGGACACTGTCTTCGGGATACACAAAGTGGCGGATGGGAAAACTTTGGAACAATCCGGCCGTTTGGGTAATTTCGGCATAATCGGTTACGGCAATGGCCACCAAATAAGCCGGAATGGGATGGCCGTGATGCCAACGGGTGGTTTTGATGCCGCCCGAAACGCTTTCGGACACTTCGCGCCCGTTGGAAACAGCCTTCATCCTGTGGCCATCGATTTGGGCCGGATAACGGATGATGACGTCCACACTGTCGATTTTGTCGATCAAATCCTGCTTGGTGGGCCACCAATCTTTGGCCCCGTAGGGTTCGGAAAGCGTCCACAAGACAGGAACTCCATTATGGCTGTCGGTGGTAAAGCTTCCGTAGCCCGAACTGTCGGGATTGCCGTGATAGAATACTTGCAAACTGTCGGACGCACCGGTATTTACCGTGGCGGGCAAATCAATACGAATTTGGCCGCCAAGCGCCGTGGGCGTCAGCGTAGTGCCGTGATAACGGACGCTGTCGGCCGTAAGCCCCGGTGACATATCCAAAAAGATTTGGCTTAGATCCGCCAAGGCGGTAAACCGGAAAAACACCGAACCGGAAATGCTGTCGCGGCGCGGATCCACAAGGAATTCCAAGCGGCCGTAGGTCAAATCGTAATTTCCCGTGTTGGCCGAAGGGCGGAATTGCATCCGTTGGCGGGCCGCATTTTTTTCCCAATTCACATATGCGGGCTGTTTTTGGGCATAAATGACCCATAAAGAAAAGAACAATACCGCCAAAAATATTTTTTTAAAAAACATTTTCATTGATTTGGATAACTAAAATTACAACATTCCGCGGTATTTGCGGTAAAACCACTCCACGGCAAAGAACAATGCGGCCAGCAGGAGCAACCACCAATGCCGCGTAAGCGGATGTTTTTCGGCCCGGAATTGCACCCCGGGCTTAAAATAGGCCGACTGCAACAAACGCTTTTTCAACTTGTCCACATCCTGCGGAAAATAAAGCGCTCCGCCGGTGCTACGGGCCAAACGGGCCAAGGAAGCCGTATCGGTTCCGGTAAAACGCAGTTCGGCAGGCAAACGGTCGATTTCCAAACCACCGTGGTAGCGCAGGTTATAATCATCGTAAAACACCGTAAAGCGGTAAAAACCCGGCGCCCGCCAAGGAAAAAACACTTTGAACATTCCGCCTTCGTAAACCGGTTTCAGGTCGTGGGTTTTTCCGTCGGGCGTGTGCACCTTGACGCGCAGGCGGGCCGCATCGTTGGGTTCATAAAGCGTGTTGAGCGCGTGGATTCGCAGCACGGGCCGGTGTCCGCGCACATAGTGTTTGGAATAATCCACCCGCAATAAATCTTTTTGCGGTTTGTTCATCAAAAAAAGCCCTATTTTTTTGACCAAAATGGATGTAAAATCCGCCTTTCCGGTGTTTTTGTGTTCGAACATATACCAACGCCAAAGTCCCTGACCCAAGGTAACGGCCGAATATTTTTGCGGTTCCACGGCCACAAGCGGTGCGGCATCGGTGTTGCTGTCGGAACGGCCTTGTATAAGCACCTGTGCTTGGGCCGATAGGCGGATTTTTCCGTAAACATCGCGCAAAGGCGGCAAGGGAAATCCGGGAAACGGCGGCATCCTGAAAAGGCCGGTTTCGTTGACTTTTTTCGGGCGGTAAAGTTCATCGGAAATAAAATCAATGCGTTTTCCGAACCACAAACCGGCCTTGTTGACGGCCGGCCAAGCGGCGTGCACACCCGTAAACCACCACACCGGTTCTTTGCGGCCGGCCAATTGCCGGACTTGCCGGGCCGACGGCTGCACGGCCAAAATCAAATCGTAGGTTTTGCCCCGGGGTAATTGCGCAGCAATTTCTATTCGATAATTTTTGTCCTGTTCCAAAATACGGCGCAAAACGCCCACATCGGGATGCAGTTTGCCGTAAAGAATAAGGATATGTGCCGTGCGGTCCACGGCACGTATGCGCACATAGCGGACGTTGTTTTGCACGTTTTTTTCGCCGTCCAAAGCTTGGAGCCGGATTTGGTAGCGGTGCCAACCCGCCTTTCGGGTGCGTAGCCGGAACGAAAATTTACGGTAATTGTCGCCGGGCGTCAGCCGGATTTTTTGTTTTTGCAGTATCCGGTTGCCTTCGCTTATGCGCAGTTCGGTTTCGGCCGGTTGGCGGCCGTTGCGGTAGCGCACCGACAGGTTGAGCGGAAAATAATTACCCGTAGCCGTGCGGTCGTTGTATTCCACCTGTTTGATTTCCAAATCGGGATAGCGGGCCGTGTCGCCCGTAACCACCGGAAAATTACGCGTATCGCGCATTCTGTTGCCCATATAACGGTAATCACCGCCGGCGGTGGCCAATCCGTCGGTAAGCAAAATCCAGGCCCGGCGCCGGCCGGCACCGTGCAGGTCGTAAAGTTGTTCCAAACTTTGATGCAGGTTGGTGGCAAGGCGCAAACTGTCGGGCCGGCGGTGGAACAAGCTGTCGGCCAACCAGTATTGGCGCAAGCGGAAATGTTGTTTCAAATCCGCATCATTTATCAAAAATTTGCGCACGCTGTCCGACAAGCTCAAAAAATCCTTTTGCGAAGCCGAAACATCCTGCACCACCACCAGCTCCGGCTTGCTGATGTGCTTGCTGCGATGCACACATTGCGGATTCCACAAAAAAAGAAAAACCAAAAACAAAGCCCCGCTCCGCACCGCAAAAAGCAAAGGATGCCTGCGTGGCGGATAAATCCAAGCGGAAATGGCCGCCGCCAAAAGGAGCAGCCCCGAAACAATCATTGCGGTCATAGCAGGGCGTAGCGGTTTACATCAGCATTCCGCCGTCCACCGTGAGCACTTGGCCGGTAATGTAATCGCTCAGGTCCGAAGCCAGGAACAGGCAGGCATTGGCCACGTCGGCGGGTTTGCCGGTGCGGCGCAAGGGAATTTGCGCCTTCCATTCGTCCAGCACCTTTTCGTCAAGGGCGGCCGTCATTTCGGTTTCGATAAAGCCCGGTGCCACCACGTTGCAACGGATGTTGCGGCTGCCCAGTTCCTGGGCCACCGATTTGGAAAAACCGATAATACCCGCCTTGGATGCGGCATAATTGGCCTGACCCGCATTGCCGCGGATACCCACCACACTACTGATATTGATAATGGAACCGGCCCGCTGCTTCATCATCGGGCGAATTACCGCCTTGGTCATATTGAACACCGATTTCAGATTAACGCGAATCACATCATCGAAATCCTGTTCGCTCATACGCAGGAGCAAATTATCCTTGGTAATGCCCGCATTGTTGATCAGCACGTCCAGGCGGCCGAATTCCTTCAAAACCTCTTGCACCAATTGTTGCGATTGTTCGAAATCCGCAGCATCCGACCGGTAGGCCTTGGCTTTGACGCCTTCGGCTTGCAAAGCTTTTTCCAGGGCCAAGGCTTGTTCTTCCGACGAACGGTAGGTAAAAGCCACATCGGCACCGTGGCGGGCAAAAACCAAAGCAATACCACGGCCAATACCCCGCGAAGCGCCGGTGATCAGCACCGTTTTTCCTTCCAAAAGTTTCATAAGCGCATCGTTTTTGATTTACTCAAAGATACGGGAAAAATTTTTTGGGCGGTTTAAGACCAAAAAAATAACCTTGAAAATAAAAATAGGATACTTTAACCGGCAAAAAGTCCTACATCCCGGATTTTATGATACTTTTTTTGGCTTAAAGTATCATAAAACCGGCTTTTCCATTAATGGATTAAACCGGAATTTTTAGTCCCTGAACATTTGCAAATAAGGTTCAAACGAATAAACAAAGGTTTTCCCGTCCAAAGCTTTTTTCTTTAAAATATCCAATTGTTCGAACCGCTTGACCGTATTGGCCGCCGCCTTGTAGGTAACACCCGCCAGTTCCGCTACCTCGGATATGCTTACAACCGGTTTTTCAAACAAATAATCCAACAACCACAGGGCTTTGTTGGTCCGGAAATGTAAAGTAAGTAGTGATTTTAAACGGCTTTTCAATTCCAGCGTTTGCCGCAAACTTTGCATTGTTTTTTCCACCGAAAAAATAACGGCTTCCAAAAAAAAGACCCACCAGGATGTCATATCGTTATTTTCCCTGACCCTGTTCAAGGCATCATAATAGGCCCTCCGGTTTTTTTCCAAATATACCGACAACGAAAGCACCGGTTTATCCAACACCTTTTTTTCCACCAAAAACAAACTGATCAACAGGCGCCCCATCCGCCCGTTACCGTCCAAAAAAGGATGAATGCTTTCGAACTGATAATGCAACAACGCCGCTTTTATCAAATCGGGTGTGTCCAAGTTGTTATTGTGCATAAATTGCTCCCAATCCGACATCAAGGCGGAAATATACGTATGCAACGGCGGAACATAAACCGCGTTTTGCGGACCGGTGCCCCCAATCCAGTTTTGACTCCGCCGGAACTCACCCGGATTTTTGTGTTTTCCCCTTACATTTTTCATCAAAATCCGGTGAGTTTCCTTAATCAACCGCGTTCCAAGCGGAAGCGTGTTCATTCTTTGCAAGGCATATTGTAAAGCTTCGACATAATTATGCACCTCGCGCCAATCGTCTTTACGTTCCTTTTCGATGTATTTGACTTCCAGCAAAGCTTCATCAATATCCGTTTGCGTGCCTTCAATTTTGCTGGACAAAACGGCTTCGTGTGTCAAATGCATTTTCATAAACCTGTCCAAATCCGGAACAAAATCCGAAAAACCGTTCAATTCCCCTGTTTTCCGGGCCGCCACTTCGAGTAAACGGTTGATTTCAGAATCGCACCATATCCACGGCTTATTGATCGGGTTGGGAACAAAATAACGGTAACCGTGAATTTGTTCATATCTTCCGGCTTCAAATTTTTCCAAATGAACAGCGTCTAACATATCCTTTTTCTACAAAAATACAAAAAATATAATACTTTCAATTATTCAAAGTCCTATATTTCATATTTTTCGATACTTTTCCCACCTCAAAGTATCAGAAAAAACATTCCTTTACTACTTTTGATTCAACGTGCGAACCCGCTTACTACATCTTCAA
>JALWYR010000153.1 GCA_027003085.1 Flavobacteriales bacterium | reverse complement strand
TGTTCTTTTTGCCGATAACGGCATTGACCATCCTTGCCATAGCTACGGCTATGCCTTCGGATGGCCGGCTTTGTTCTCGACAAAAATAACTGCAACTTTTCCCATATTTCATACTTGAAGCGACGCCGTTTTTTGCGCCGGCGCCGGGGGCTCCCGGAGGAAGAGACCACAGCGACGGATATGCAAAAACCGCCGCACCCGAGCCGCATTTAAGCGGACAGCCCGGCGGGCGCCACGTGAGTGCGCTGTGGTGCGAACGAAGGTGAAGCAACACAGCATACACGAACGTGAGCGGCCGGGCGCCCAAAAACAAAAAAAGTAAAGCTACTTTTCGACAATCCGATTTTCGACTTTGAAAACCGAAGCCAAAATCCTATATTTGCGCACAATTAAATCCTACGCAATAAACTTTACGGAATGGCACAGCAAAAAGCAATTATTTCGCAAATTATCGGACCGGTTATCGACGTTTATTTCGAAGGCGACGAGGTCCAACTTCCCAAGATTTACGATTCGCTCAAAGTAAAACGCCCCGACGGCGCCGAAGTCATCCTCGAAGTGCAACAACACATCGGTGAGGATACGGTGCGGGCCGTGGCTATGGACTCCACCGACGGGCTCCAACGCGGACAGGAAGTGGAAGTGCTGGGCACGCCCATTCAAATGCCCAAGGGTAAGGTATTCGGCCGGTTGTTTAACGTTATCGGCGACCCCATCGACGGGCTCGAAGCCCTGCCCAAAGAGGGCGAAAACGGAAGCCCCATACACAAGCCGGCGCCCAAATTCGACGAACTTTCCACCGCCACCGAACCGCTCTTTACGGGCATCAAGGTTATCGACCTGATCGAACCTTATGCCAAGGGTGGTAAAATCGGTTTGTTCGGTGGTGCCGGTGTAGGCAAAACGGTGTTGATTCAGGAACTTATCAACAACATCGCCAAAGGGCACGGCGGTTTGTCGGTATTTGCCGGCGTGGGCGAACGTACGCGCGAAGGTAACGACCTGCTGCGCGAAATGCTCGAAGCCAAAATTATCAAATACGGCGACGAATTCCTGGAAGCCATGGAAAAGGGCGATTGGGATTTGTCGAAAGTGGATCGTAAGGCACTCGAAGATTCCAAAGCCACTTTTGTGTTCGGTCAGATGAACGAACCTCCGGGTGCGCGTTTGCGTGTGGCCTTGTCGGGACTGACCATCGCCGAATATTTCCGCGACGGTGCCGGAACAGGTGAGGCCAAAGACGTGTTGCTATTTATCGACAATATTTTCCGCTTTACGCAAGCCGGTTCCGAGGTGTCGGCCCTGCTGGGACGTATGCCTTCGGCCGTGGGTTATCAGCCCACGTTGGCCACCGAAATGGGACAGTTGCAAGAACGTATTACTTCGGTCAAAAACGGGTCGATTACTTCGGTGCAAGCCGTTTATGTGCCCGCCGACGACCTTACCGACCCCGCACCGGCCACCACCTTCGCCCACTTGGATGCCACCACGGTGCTTTCGCGTAAAATTGCCGAGCTGGGTATTTACCCGGCCGTGGATCCGCTGGATTCCACTTCGCGTATCCTTACGCCCGAAATTGTGGGGGAAGAACACTATAATACGGCCCAACGCGTGATTGAAATTTTGCAGCGCTATAAGGAATTGCAAGACATTATCGCCATCCTGGGTATGGAAGAACTGAGCGAAGACGACAAATTGGTGGTTCACCGCGCCCGTCGTGTTCAACGCTTCCTGTCGCAACCTTTCCACGTGGCCGAACAGTTTACGGGTATCCCCGGTGTGCTGGTCGACATCAAGGACACCATCAAGGGCTTCAATATGATTTTGGACGGCGAACTGGATCACTTGCCCGAAGCGGCCTTTAACCTCAAAGGAACCATCGAAGACGCCATCGAAGCCGGTGAAAAAATGTTGGCCGAAGCCCAAGCATAAACCTGCGGATATGAAAGTGGAAATCGTTTCGCCCCAACAAAAACTGCTGGAAACCGAAGCCACCATGGTGGCGGTGCCCGGCGTGAGCGGTGAATTTGAAATGCTGGACAATCACGCGCCCATCATATCGCTTTTGGACAAAGGCGCCGTGCGCATTTACGGACAAAATATCCAAGTGGACGAAGACAATGAAAAATTCTTCCAGCGCACCAAGGATTATATCAAATTGCCCATCCAAAGCGGCACGGTGGAAATGAAAAACAACCGCATAATTATTTTGGTGGAATTATAATAAACACATTACCTGAATAATAATCCCGCTCAATTTTTGGGCGGGATTTTTTTGAATTAATTACCCAAGATAACAGTAATTGATATTCCACTAAGGAACAACAACCCTACACAAGCCCCTGAAATTACATAGGAAGCCACCATACCCCAAACGGCTTTTTCCACTTCATGGCCATCTTCGGTGATCAAATAAACGAGTAGAACACCGATCACACCCAGCAAACAACCCATAATAAAAGACGTGCTTCCCCAGGATTTATTCTCCTTGCCATCGGGCAAGACGGATTGTGCGCGATAGGCATTCCATAGCCGGGTGTCGATATTAAAATTTCCGTCCGTGGCATGTTGTGCCTCCACATAACGATCCAATTGATTGACTGCGACCAATTGGAGCGAAAGCTTGTGAGCATTGTAGCGGAACAGCTTGGCATTACGTGCAAATCCCGGCATGGCCAGCAATAAAATCAAGGTAAAAAACAAACGTTTCATAGCCACATTTTTTGTAAAAATAGAATGATATGATAAAACAAACAAAAATCGTGCCCGGATTAGGTATGCTAAACGATACTTGACTACTGGCGCTCCGAAGCCCTAAGGGCTTCTACGCGGCTCTGCAAGCCTTCGGCTTCCTTTGCCCAACGCCAAAGCCCGCGCCTTGTCTTGCTTCGCGGCTTCGCAAGCCGTCAGGCCTTCGCTGCGCTCCGGCCTTGGTCTTGCTTCGCGGGCCTCGGAACCCTTCGGTTTCCTCGGCGGCTCCGGGAGCCACCTACGGCGTCTCCCTTCGCAGGCTTCGGAGCCACCTGCGGTGTCTCCTCGCGGCCCTCGGAGCCGCTATGCGTCTCCTCGGGAGGCGGCGAACCCGCTGCGCGGTTTCGCCTTCAATGTTTTCAGTAGTGGATAAACATAAACCCGGATGTTTCATTCAAGGCGGGATACGCCATTGTGGACGCGCGATTTATCGCGCGCAAAAAAGCGCCAGGGATGGGAGCGGTTATGCGGCGAAGGGCAGGCCGAATTTTTTGTGCTGGCAGCGGAGGCTTCGCCGCTCCGACAAGAAGACTCCGGTGCCGGCTTTACAAAAACCGGCCTTGCCCAAGCCGCATTTGAGCGGACAGCCCGGCGGGCGCGGCGTGAGTGGTGGCCGGTGCAAAAGCGCTCCGTCGTCTTGATGCAGCGGCCACTGCGGCACAGCCGCCCCGAACGCCGGCAGCCGGGCGCCCGAAATAATATTGTAACATCGATTACAAGTTTTTACCCGCCAAGGATAACAAAAATTTTTATCGAACCGGAAAATGACAAAATGCCATTGCATATTTGGCTAACATTTGTTACTTTTGCTCGAAGAAGCAATGAAACGACTGATTGCCATAGCATATTTGCTCTTTTTCGTGCCGGTGGTGCTCAGTCCGGCTATTCCCTTTATTTGGGCCGAACTGCATCAAGTAAAAGTTTTTTCCGCAACTCCGAAGGACAATTGCGAACACGATAACCCGCAGGCCAAAATGGCCAATAACGGCGACATGTATTTACAGGCCCTGCTTAAACGTTTTTGTAACCCCAAAAAGAAACAAACCCCGCAAAACATTCCATCGCCGCAAATTCCCGTTTTTGTCCAAAAGCTTGTGGGTGAATTTCCCGTTCCACAACTGCTTACCTTGGCCCAACGCGAAAAAGTCTCGGACTTTTTGCCCATACATTATCGTTTTCAACCCGATTTTTCGATTTTTCATCCGCCGTCGGTGGCTTGATTTCTTTCCGGTTTTGAAGCAATTTTTGAGTATTTAGCTTTGTTCTCACGGGCTAACCGAAGGTTAGTATACCATACATATATTGCTTCGGGAACCGGCAAGGGTGATTTACTCCGGTTGAAAACCATGCCGGTTCCTTACCCACACCGGAAAACAATCCTGTTTCAAACCTTCATAAAACCAAAATGTATATGCAAAACAAATTCATCATAATTATCTTTCTGCTGGCAACTGCATTTTCGCTACGGGCCCAAAACCTGGAAGTTTCGGGCACCGTGCGCGATGCCGAAAGTCATTTGCCCGTGGCGGGCGCAAGGCTTACCGACCCGGATCTATCCGGACGTCAAGCCGTAACCGACATTGACGGTTTTTTCCGGCTCAAAATCAACCGGGGCGATAGCGTCCGCATCACCCACCCCGATTACATCACCAAGGTGGTGCGTATAACTTCGGCGCATCCGGTAATTGAAATCAGGCACAAGGCCGTGATGCTCCATCAGGTTATCGTTACGGCCGACCCCTTGCGCGATGCCGTGCATTCGGTCAGCATCAACGACCGCGCCAAGCAAATCAGCCAACCGCGCAATGTGGCCGACCTGTTTGCCGATGTGCCCGGTTTTTCGATTCAAAAACGCAGCAACACCTCCATGGAACCGTCGCTCTACGCTTTCAAATACGAACAAATGAACGTGCGCTACGACGGCAGTTCCAAAGTGGTAAACGCATGCCCCAACCGGATGGACCCGGCAACGGCCCATATTATTCCCGAAGACGTGAGCAAAATCGAAGTGATCAAAGGGCCGTTCAGCGTGCGTTTCGGTCAAAGTTTCGGTGCCACGGTCAATATGGTAACCCGCAAACCGCGCGATTACGGTCCGGGATTCCACGGCGCCATTGAAGGCGGCTACGAAACCAACGGACAAAACCGCGTCGTGCGGAGCGAATTGGTCAACGTAACCGGTAAATGGGCCTACGGCGTCGAAGGCGAATACCGCAAATTCGGTGATTATACCGACGGCTCGGGCGTGGTAACGCCTGCCGGTTTTACCACCCTCAGCTATTCGCTCAAAGCGGGTTATATGCCCCGTAAAGGCCGGCATTTCTATGCCCACTGGCATCAAAAATTTGGCCGCGATATCAAGCACGCCGGTTTGCCCATGGACTCCCCGGTGGACGACAGTTACCTGATAAACCTGGGCTACGATGCCAAGGAATTCCTTCCCAAAACCGACCTGAGCATCAAAACCTATGCGT
>JALWYR010000152.1 GCA_027003085.1 Flavobacteriales bacterium | reverse complement strand
GTGGTGGCCGTGGAGCCGATGATGGGCCAAGCCACTTCGCCCACGGCAAAGCGTGCCGACTCCAAGGGACCGAAGCCCTCTTCGCGGTAGCGGTAAATGTTTTCGATAATCACAATACCGTTGTCCACCAGCATACCCAAGGCCAAAACCAAGGCAAAAAGCACCATGGTGTTGAGCGTTACACCGAACATATGCAATATCAGGAACGACAAAAACATGGAAAGCGGAATGGCCACGCCCACAAACAAGGCATTGCGGAAGCCCATGAAAAACATCAGCACCATAACAACAAAAAGCATACCCATAATGATGCTGTTTTCCAGGTCGGAAACCTGCTTGCGGGTGCGGTCGGACAGGTCGTTGGTGATGTGAACGCTCACATCCTTGGGAATAAAAGTTTTTTTGGCGTCTTCGATGATTTTGGCAATGGCATCGGCGGCTTCCAACTGGTTAGCGCCGCTTTGTTTTTTGACGTCGAGCATCACCACCGGATGTCCGAATTCGCGGGCATAGCTTTCGGCTTCTTTGGGTTTGAAACGCACGGTGGCCACATCTTTGAGGTAGGTGATTTTGTCCTTGGCCTTGCGGATGACGATATTGGCAATTTGATCGGTGTTTTCGAAATCGCCGCTCACGCGCACGTTGCGGCGCACGCCGCCTTCCTTGATTTCGCCGGCCGAAATATTCAGGTTGTTGTTTTTGATGGCGTTTTCGATGTTACGAAACGATATGTTGCGGCTGATCATTTCGTTGAGGTCCACCGACACTTCCACTTCCTTGTCCTGAACGCCGCGGATATCGGCCGCCGAAATTTGGGGCAACTGTTCGATACGGTCTTGGAGTTCTTCGGCCATGTCTTTGAGCCGGTCGCCCGGATAATCGCCCGAAATGTTGATGTTCATAATGGGTTTCATCTCCGAAAAATCCAATTTTATGGCTTTCGGATCCGAGGGCACATCGTCGGGCCAGTCTTTGTCGGCCGTAACCTCATCTATCTTGTCTTTGACGTCTTGCAGCGCCTTGTCGGGGTCTACATCGAATTTAAATTTGATGTCGATGCTCGAAAAGCCCGATTTGGATGTGGATTTGATTTCGTCCACGCCTTTGATTTTTTTGAATTCCAATTCCAAAGGATGGGTAATCAGTTCTTCCACATCTTCGGCCGAATTGCCCGGATAAGGTGTGCTGACAAATACTTCGGGTGCCGCCACATCGGGGAACGATTCACGCGGCATTTCGATGTAGGAAAACAATCCGCCAATAACGATGATGGCGATAATCACCTTGACCGCATTGTAGTTTTTCAAGGCCCAATCGGTCAGGCCGAAGCGTTTGAATATCTTTTTTTCGGTGCTCATAGCCGGTCGGATTGAGGTTTACGGATACGTACACGGTCGCCTTCGGTGAGTCCGCGGGCGCCAAACCGGGCTATCAAATCGCCCGGATTCAGCCCTTGGACAATCATCGCCCGGCCGTTGTAAGAAGGGCCTACACGGATAACACGTTTTTTGACCGTATAAATGTCCGGTTTATCCGTTGGTTCCAGGACAAATACATAATTGTTTCCTGCGCGGTCTTCCATAATCAAATCCAAAGAAAGCACCACGGCACTGTCTTTTTCGAGTTCCAGGATTTGCAAATGTGCCGTCAGGTTGGGTTTGAGCAATTGGTCGCTGTTGTCCAAATACACCCGGGTTTTGAAGGTGCGGTTGTTGGGATGAATAAAATTACCCGTGTAACCGACTTTGCCATCCATTTCTTTGCCGATTTCGGGAAAACGAATGTGCACGGGCGTTTCTTTGCGTACCTTGGTCAGGTATTTTTCCGACACATCGGCTTCGGCATAAATTTTATCCAAATTCACAATGCGCGCCACGGGGCGTCCGGGAGCGGCCATTTCGCCTTCTTTGACCATAATGTCGTCCAAGGTTCCCGAAATGGGGGCGGTTACCTTGGCTTTGCGGAGCTGTGATTTGAGCGTGCGCAGTTTTTTGTAAAGCCCGTCTTTTTTGGCCCGGGCTTGCAGGTAGGCCATTTCGGAGCCGATTTTTTGGTCCCAAAGCCGTTTTTGACGTTGATAGGCCGTAAGGGCCAGCCGGTATTGGGTGCGCACTTCGTCGATTTGGTTGCGCAAAATTTCATCGTCGAGGCGCATAATCACTTCGCCTTTGCGCACAGGGTCGCCTACTTTTTTATACACCTTGACCACTTCGCCCTGGAATTCGGGCACCACCATAATGTTGCCATCGGTTTTGACGGTTCCTTGCAGGTCGATGTATTTGACAAACTTTTGCGGCTGTACCGTATCGGTGTCGATGTAAGGTATATCCGCTTCCGAAGTGTCGCGCATTTGTTTTTCGAGCCGCACCAATTCGCGTTTCAAACTGTCGATTTGCTTGATCAATTGCGCCCGGCGGGCTTTGGGGTCGGCCGGCGTATTGTCTTTGTGATGACAAGAAGTAAATACTGTGCCGGAAAAAATCATTAATCCGGTCAAAATTATTCCGCTCAAAAATCGATTTTTCATCGAAATCAATGTATTTTTCATAGTTTTCAAGGTATTTTTCATTAATTATTTATTCCCAACAGGTTTTCCAATTGTGTTTTTTTGGCGAGCAAATCCAGGACGGATTGCAGGTATTTTTGTTGCATTTGATACAGTTGCATACGGGCTTGGTTGAGTTGGAAACTATTGCCCACGCCTTCTTTGTATTTGATGCGTTCTTTGCTTTCGATTTTTTCGGCCAGCGCCAGGTTTTGGCGTGCGGTTTCCAATTGGCGGATGCTGTGTTCGTAGTCGTTCCGCAATCGTTGATAGGTAATTTGCAATTGGCGGGTTTGGGTTTCCAAATCCTTCTGTGCGTTGAGATAATCCAACCGGGCTTGGCCCACTTTTTTCATCCGTTGCAAACCGCTGAAAAGCGGAATGTTGATGCTGACGCCCAGAATGGATTGTTCATACCAGGCCTGGTCTTTGTCGAAAAACGTAAAATCGTTGTTGTAGGCGTTTTTACCGTAGGTAACAAAACCCACGATTTGGGGCAGGAATTGGCTTTGCTGGAAGCGCACTTGCAGTTTCCCGGCCTTGACCTTGTTTTGTGCAATGCGGTAATCGATGGTTTGGGTGGGGTCAAAGGAGGCGTCCAGCAATTTGAGGTCTTTGGACGCATCGATGATGTCCTGCAAACTGTCGGTCAGTTGTAAGGGTGCGTCGGGGTCGCGGCCCAGCACAAAGTTGAGCATCTCGTAAGCCGTCTGGCACATTTTTTCCAAATAATCCCGTTGGTTGCGTAGCGATGCCAGGGTGAGTTCCAATTGTTCCACATCGGTCTGTTCCACCAATCCGTTTTGATACATTTGCCGGATTTCGAACAGGTTTTGTTCCACCACTTGGATGTTATCGTCCATAATCCGCAGGAATTCGTCCTGGAATAGGGCATTGCCGTAGGCCTGCACGGTGAGTTCACGCACTTTTTGCCGGGTTTTGACCAGGGCATTTTCCGAAATTTTCTTGTAGGTGCGCGACGAATACAGGCCAACGATGTAGGAGCCGTTAAAAATCAGTTGATTCAGTTGCACGGCCCATTTGGCACTTTGGTCGGTGCCGAACGAAACGGGAATGTATTGGTCGGCCGGTGCTTGCGGGTTAAATATACGTGCCGGCATCATTTGAACGGGTTTTTCCAGCATTTTTTGATAGGAAACCGAACCGTTGATTTGCGGAAATCCCATAGCCGTGGTTTCCCAAACCTTGCGGCGGGCTTTGAGCACTTCGTTTTGTGCCTTGTAGGTGTTGGCATTGTGTTCCAAAGCGTATTGCACGGCATCGTTAAGCCCGACACGCAGGGTATCCTGCGCGTTTCCGTAGTTTCCTGTCAGGACAAAAAAGAACAGGAACAGCAAATAATATGTTTTTTTCATAAGGAATATTTTTGTTCGATTCGTTTAAGATGTTCACGGCCTTTTTTGGTGGAAATGGCCGTAAGGAAAAATTTCAGGAATTCCCGGCCCACCCGCGCGCGTTCGAATTTTTCGGGCGGGTAAACTTCGGGGTTCATCATCAGCAGGGAATTGCCGTAGTAGAAATGTTTGATAAATTCATCGTCGAGGGATTTTTTGTAGTAACCCGCCTTGTGCCCCAATGCCAGATTTTGCGACAAAAATTCCATAATGGCTTTCAGCTTGTGTTTTTTGAGTTCGTCGGCCACTTCGGGATACCATTTTTGCAGTTCGTAAAAAGCCATATGATGGGTGGTGTTCCGCAGCATTTCCTGCATCACTTTCCTGACGAAAAAAAATTGCTCGTAGGGGTCGGTAATATCATTACATATTTGCCTTATTTCATTTTGAATGTTATCGAAAACTCCTTTGATGGCCTCTCGCACCAGGGTGGTTTTGTTTTCGAAATAATGATAAAGCGTCTTTTTGGACATACCCAATGCCGAAGCAATATCATCCATTGTTGTATGCTTAATGCCGTGAGAACGAAATAGTTCCGCGGCTTTTTCCAGGATACGCTGACGTGTTTTGTCCATTGGTAAAACGAATTTCGGGGACAAAGATATAACAAGGAAACCAAAAATACAAATCCGGTTTCCTTGGTTTTTTTGAAAACTTTTTCTGCTTATACCCATAAAAACTATCAAATCTTCCAAGTTTTTCGTCCTATAACCCTAAATGTTATTCACTCCTGCGCATTTTTCGTTGTATAGCCCGGAATACCTCCACCGTTCAACCGCAGAATTTTTCGTAATATAGCTTCGCTAAATTTTCAGTCGCAATGATTAAATACCTCCACAGCGTTTGGGCCGGATTTGTGTTGATTGTGTTGGTTTTTACGATTATTCAGCATTTGACCGGCGTGCTCAAAGGCCGTATGTATAACCTGCGCACCGATTTCCGCATGGCGCTTTTTGCCGCCGTTATCTACGGCTTTCAAATTATTTTGGGATTGCTTGCTTGGTTTACTTCCGATTATTTTACCGGAATCCGCGACGGCCATTTCGGCGAATACATGAAAAACGCCCACTCCCGGTTGCTTGTTTTGGAACATCCGTTCATGGGCCTTTTGGGCCTTTTGTTGGTGCTCTACGGACTGCGCCGGAGCTATTTCCAGGTGGATCCACGCCGTAAATTCCTGAGCATCGTTTGGCTATACAGTTTGGCATTGCTACTGATTTTACTGCGTATTCCTTGGAGCGATTGGTTATAACGAATCCATCATTTCCACGCCATTGCCAGC
>JALWYR010000151.1 GCA_027003085.1 Flavobacteriales bacterium | reverse complement strand
TGAAATTAAAAACCTATTTTACTCATCCTTATTCATCTTGGGAAAAAGGTCAAGTGGAAAATACCAACAAACTAATCCGTCAATACATACCTAAAAAAATGGAAATCAATCAACATACAACCCGTAATCTCAAACAAATTCATCGTAAAATAAACACTAGACCAAGAAAAAAATATGACTATGAAAATCCTGATCATTTATTCACTATGTTTGTAAAACAAAAAGTTGCATTTGGGGGTTGAATCTACCAGCCCCGGAAAAAAAACCGGGGCTTAATTTTTTTGAAGTAATTTTTATAACTTGTAAACAATTCCAAGATTAACATAACTTTTCCCGTAGCCTGCTTCAAGAAAAACCCCGAAATGTTCCGCCGGAAAATAATTGGCACCTATCATTAAAGACGTTTGAACATCAGGGAAAGGAAGAAACAAATGAAAATAAACGGGAGCAGAAGATGATTCTTTTTTTGTTAAATTAAAATTGAAAAAATATAACCCAAAATGCACCTTGGCTGTCAGGTAAGACTGAAATTTATATTCGTTATAAAAATACCAACGTGCAAAAGGTGTAACAAAAACATTATAACTTTCCAAAGTAATATGCATGTAGGCGGAATTACCTCCGCTATTGTCCCCTACTTCTTCCCAGCCATTAAACTCAAAAACGGACGAAGTATAACCCAAATTAAATCCCGCTCCCCATTTATCGTTAAACATCCAAGAATAACCCCCTTCCAGCATGGGTACAGTTATGGCCGTTATTCCTTCCGTAGAACCCCGGGCATATCCCACAGAGTCCACATTAAAAAATGTAAGGTCGTATTTTTCATATTTATACCAACGTCCGGTATAACCTATATGGAAATGCAGCGTTTTATCCCCTTGATACAATTGGGCTTTTAAACGGGATACCGGCAATATTCCCGTAAGCATGACAAATAAAATCAAATAATTTTTCATATGAATTTAAAGTTTATAAATCAATCCGGCATTGACAAAACTTGCACCCCATCCTGCTTCGGCATATAGTCCCAAATGTTCGGTAAAAAATATATCGAATCCCACCATAAGATTATAAGTAAACCAAAATGTGGTACCGGATTCTTTCAAATTTTCATGATCATAAACTTTATACATCAAAGGCCCGAACATTCCTTTGGCCAAAAAATAAAAATTGTTCCGGTAGCCGTTTGACAAATAAATTCTGCTAAACAAAGACAAATAGGCGAACTGTTTGGTTTCATGCCAAATATCGGGTGTTTTATTGTAGGGCCAAACTTTAAACGCTCCATATCCCAAAGAAGCTCCCGCACTAATACGCTCCCAACTCATCAAAGCAAATCCGGCCTCCATAAAAGGCGTTTGTTGTTGGTATATATAGGCAAATTTTCTCTTAGGTTTAAAATATTTTGTTCCCGCCTGCACATGCACAAACTTATCCCAACGCATCAATTGGGCTTGGGCCTTAAAAATCGGAAACAAAATCCCTGCCAGCAGAAAAAGGATAATTTTTTGCTTCATAATACTATTTATTTAAACAATTGAAAATTTTTTTGACTCACAATAATAGTGTAGATTGCAAGCACAATATTAAAATAATCTTTTAAATAATGCAACTCCCTTTCATTAGAAAAACAATAAAATTATCCCAAAGATTTTTCCAATCCCTAACGGGTATCCTTCTGATTCTGCTGCTTTCGGCCGGAAGTTGCCGGAAAAAACATCAACCGCAGCGGCTTAAAGCTCTTTGGATTCATGATGCCTATGCCTCCATCAGGGGTGGCGAATTCCCCCGCATCAAGGCCGTATCCTGGTGGCATGAAAACTGGGAAGGCACCCGATTGCGCATCGATTCATCCCCCGAAGTTACCGGGGCCTATCGCCAAGCCGTAAGCGATACCTTTTGGCAAACCCAACCGGTTTTTGCCAACGAAAAACTCCTTCCACCCGCTTCGGGTTGTTATCATGCCGCTTTTCCCGATTTCGGCGGCCCCGAGGATATGGTTTCGGCCGACAGTGTCCGGCATTTCGAGCGTTTGGCAGGGAAAAACATCACGTGGGCCTATTTTTCCGACAATTGGTATGACCAAATCGGCTTCCCTTGGGATGCCGTGCAAGAAATTCACCGTGCCGGACGGGTGCCGTTTATCCGCATGATGGCCCGCGAAGATATTGCCGAGTATGAACCCGACACGCTCTACACCATGCAAAACATCATCGACGGCCGTTTCGATGCCGAACTCTTGCAATGGTTTCGCGACGCGGCCGCTACGGGTTACCCGATGCTCATCGAATTCGGCACCGAGGTCAACGGTGCTTGGTTCCCTTGGAACGGCACTTATCACGGTGGTGGCGAAACCACCGGATACGGCGACCCTTCATTCCCCGACGGCCCCGAACGTTTCCGCGATGCTTTCCGCCATATCGTTTTACTTTCACGCCAAGCGGGTGCCCATAACCTGACCTGGTTTTTCCATCTGGACGCCTATGGCGAGCCCGATGAATCCTGGAACGATTTCGAAAACTATTACCCCGGCGATGCCTATGTGGATTGGATAGGCATAAGTGTTTACGGGCCTATGACACCTTCCGACGATTGGGAAACTTTCGGTTACCGGCTCTCGCAAGTCTATGACCGCGTGTGCCGGATGACCGCCAAACCCCTGGCCGTGGTGGAAACCGGCGTTACCGAATACGGTTTCGCAGGCGAAGAATAAGCATTTTCCGTATTTTTGTGCAGCAAAGCACGCTTTATATGGCCCAAAAACAGGTCAATTACACCGAAGAACACATCAAGTCGCTGGATTGGCGCGAACACATCCGGATGCGCCCGGGCATGTATATCGGCAAGCTGGGCGACGGCAGTTCGCCCGACGACGGTATTTATATCCTGACCAAAGAAGTCATCGACAATTCCATCGACGAATTTGTGATGGGAGCAGGCAAACGTATTGTTGTCGATTTGGAAGAACGCCGGATGTCGGTGCGCGACTTCGGGCGTGGTATTCCGCTGGGTAAATTGGTGGATGTGGTGTCCAAAATGAATACCGGTGGTAAATACGACACCCGGGCCTTCAAAAAAACCGTAGGACTCAACGGCGTGGGAACCAAAGCCGTCAACGCCCTGTCGGAATATTTCAAAGTGCAGGCCTTTCGCGACGGACAAACCAAATATGCCGTGTTCCGCCGCGGCGAACTTGTCGAAGAAAGCGAACTCCTTCCTACCGGTGAAAAAAACGGCACCCTGGTCGAGTTTGTTCCCGACCCGGAAATTTTTCCCAACTACAATTTCCGCTCCGAATACCTGGAACGGATGTTTAAAAACTACGTTTACCTCAATCCGGGCTTAACTATCCTGTTCAACGGACAAAAATTTTATTCCGAAGCCGGCCTGCGCGACCTTTTGGCCGAACATATTCCCGAGAAAGACCGGCTTTACCCCATCATTCATCTCAAAGGCGAAGACATCGAAGTGGCCCTGACCCACAGCCGCACCCAATACAGCGAGGTTTACTATTCCTTTGTCAACGGCCAATACACTTCGCAAGGCGGAACGCATCAAGCGGCCTTCCGCGAGGCCATCGTCAAGACCATACGCGAGTTTTTCGGCAAGAACTTCGATGCATCGGATATCCGCAAATCCATCGTGGGCGCCATTAGCATCAAAGTCATCGAGCCGGTGTTCGAATCCCAGACCAAAACCAAGCTGGGCTCCACCGAAATGGGCGGCGGCTTGCCCACCGTGCGCACCTATGTGAACGATTTTATCCGCCGCGAACTGGACAATTACCTGCACAAACATCCCGACACGGCCGAAGCCATCCGGCGCAAAATCCTCGAAGCCGAGAAAGAACGCAAAGAACTGGCCGGCATACGTAAATTGGCCAAGGAACGGGCCAAAAAGGTCAAACTGCACAACAAAAAACTGCGCGATTGCCGCGTCCACCTGACCGATATGAAAAAGGACCGCCGGCTCGAAAGCTCCCTGTTTATCACCGAAGGTGATTCGGCCAGCGGTTCCATCACCAAGGCCCGTGATGTGGAAACCCAAGCCGTGTTCAGCTTGCGCGGAAAACCGCTCAATTCCTACGGAATGAGCAAAAAAATCGTTTACGAAAACGAGGAATTCAACCTCTTGCAAGCGGCGCTCAACATCGAGGACGGATTAGAAAACCTGCGCTACAACCAAATCATCATTGCCACCGATGCCGACGTGGACGGCATGCACATCCGCTTGCTGCTGCTTACGTTTTTTCTGCAATTTTTCCCCGAATTGGCCCGCAACGGACACCTTTACATCCTGGAAACGCCGCTGTTCCGCGTGCGCAACAAAAAGGAAACCATCTACTGTTATAGCGAAGAGGAAAAACAACAGGCCATCGAAAAGCTGAGCAAAGGCGGCCAAAAACCCGAAATCACCCGCTTCAAAGGGCTGGGCGAAATTTCCCCCGACGAGTTCAAACACTTCATTGGCAAAGACATACGCCTGGAACCGGTGATTTTGGACAACGAACAAAGCATCGACGACTTGCTCCGCTTTTATATGGGCAAAAACACCCCGCAACGCCAGCAATTTATCATCGAAAACCTGCGCGTGGATTTGGATATGGTGGAGGAACTACAAGGGAGTTGATTTGTTCTTGTAGCGATTCGGTTTTTTATTTTTTTAGGGCGCCCGGCTGCTCACGTTCTTGCAAGCCGCGTTGCTTCACAGTCGTTCGCACCGCGGCGCAATCACGTGGCAGCCGCCGGGCTGTCCGCTCAAATGCGGCTTGGGCCGCGGCGGTTTGCCAAGGGCCGGCTGCGGTGTCTCCTCGATTCCTCGGAGCCTGCTCGCCGGCAGCAAACCATGCCGCGCCCCGTCGGCTCATACCGCTCCCATCCCTGGCGCTTTGGGCGCGCGATAAATCGCGCTTGAATATCGAACACCGAGTAATCGATTTAAGATTTACGATTCGCGTTCTCCTACTGCAAATATTGAAGGCAAAAACCGTAACGCGGAATAACAAAGGGAAGCAATACGGAGCGCCCGGATTCCCGCTTTCGCGGGAATGACATACCGGGGGCAACACGGGGGAAACCCACTCCGTCGATATCTCACTTGCCCTTTGGGTATTGATGGAAAAAATCCAAGATTCGCAAGGCGAATAAAAAAATCTTTTTCACCAAAATAGGCGGGCAAAATTTGGAAACCCGGGGCGAAGCCCGCCAAATTTTGACCGCGGTTTTCGGGGCGTCATAAATTTCACTCCTATGACGCC
>JALWYR010000150.1 GCA_027003085.1 Flavobacteriales bacterium | reverse complement strand
GGCGCACCCCACAGACCGGGAAGCATATAAAACACAAAAGCCAGGGAAAGCAAAGCCGTCATCAGGCGGCCTACGCCAATGCGGTTGCTGTCGTCGTCGTATGGCAGTTTGAACATGCCCAGCAAATACAAGCTCAATCCGAAAAAGATGGCTATCCAAATGGCCAAAAATACTTCGCGTTCCAATAAATGCAATTGAAGCACCAGGTCGGCATTGGAAAGGAACTTAAAGGCCAAGGCCAATTCCAAAAAGCCCAGTGTTACCTTCACCGTATTGAGCCAACCGCCCGAACGCGGCATACTTTTGAGCATGGTGGGGAACAAGGCGAAAATCGTAAACGGCAAAGCCAAACCAATGCCAAAGCCCAAAAAACCCACAGTGAGCGCCCAAGCACCTTGGGCCGAGCCCAATACGCTACCCAGCAAAGCCCCCAAAATGGGCCCCGTGCACGAAAACGAAACCAGAATCAAGGTAATGGCCATAAAAAACACGGCAATCAATCCCCCGGTTTTGTTGGACATTTCATCGGATTTGCTAATCCATCGCGAAGGGATGAGACGCTGCGGGTCCAAGCGGCTCACACCCATGAACGAAAGGGCGAAGGCAACAAAAATCAGGAAAAAGGCCAGGTTGAGCCACGGATTGGTGGCTATTTTGTTGAAAATGTTGGGGTCCACATGATCCATCAAGTGGAACGGCAAACTAATGAGCACATATACGGCCACGATAAAAAAGCCATACATCAAAGCATAAAACTTACCGCTGGTGGATTTGGTTTTTTCCTGTTCACCGAAAAAGCTGTGTTCATGCTTTTTGGTAAAAAAGCTGATAGTAAGCGGAATCATCGGGTAGATGCAAGGCGTAAGCAAGGCAATCAAACCACCCAGCAAACTGAGCAGAAAAATGGTCCAAAGTCCCTTTTTTTTTGGTTCTTGAATTTGCACATCATCGCCGGCGGTTTGTTTGGTATCCGCTTCTTTGTTTGTTGTAGTATCCGCTTGTCCGGACACGGTTACGGAAACGGGCGGATGTTCATTGGCCGTATTTTCGTTTGTGGCGGATTTTCCTTGGGATTGATTTCCTGCGGATGTGCCGGATTGTTCGCCGGTTTGCTCGCCGGGTGAATTTTGTGATTTAGGGTTAGGGATATTGTCTTGCTTTTCGGGTTGTTTTTTTCGGGGTTGTGCCGCCGGAGCGGTTTGATTGGTTTTTGTCGACGCAGGCAACATGAAATCTAAATCCTCGTTGATAATAATACAGGCCTCTTTACATACCTGCCCTTCCAAGTGCAAGCCGATTTTTTGCAATGACGGACGCTTACGCCGGATTTTTTGCACCAATTTTACTTTGTGCGACCAAAAGGTTTCGGTAACACCGAAAATATCGTTATAGGCCTTTTCGGTTCCGATTTCTTTTGCTTGGCCCAGCAATTCATAATCTTTTCCGGCATCTTTCCAAGTGAGCGCCAATGGGGTAGACCCCCCCGGATCGCTATGCTGCGAATACAAGTGCCAGCCGGGCTCCAAATCGCCTTCGATAATCAGGTCAAAAGTGTCGTTACCGGTTTGTTCCACCCGGGTATGAAAAGTATACGGTTGAACGATTTGGGCTTTTATGCCGGCGCCTGAAATCCAAAGAAATGTTAGCAAGACAAAAGCAAAAATCCGCGTTTTCATCGGCCGTTTTTTTTGAATTACGCAAATATAGTTTTTTTATTGCAGTAGCATTATCAGATATTGTAACCGCCTTATTGACAAACAAAAACCCCGGCCGGAGGCCGGGGTAAAATATTTCAAAAAACTTTGGGTTAAAGTTCGAAAACATCGCCAATTTCGGGCAGAATCAATTCTTTGCCCTGTTTGGCAAAAGCATCGTAGGCCCTTTGGTGGTCGATCTTGATCAGGTCGAAGGTGTCGAAATGATAACCCACAATGCGGTCCAACCCCAGGAAATCGGCTGCCATGGCGGCGCCTTCGGGTCCCATGGTAAAGTTGTCGCCCACAGGCAGTATGGCCGCATCCAAGCGGGTAATCATAGGAACGATTTTCATGTCGTAGGTCAGGGCCGTATCGCCGGCGATATAAAGCGCTTTACCTTCGGATTCGATAACAAATCCGCCGGGCTGACCGCCATAGCTTCCATCGGGAAACGAACTGGTATGGATGGCGTTGACGTAGGTCAAGCGTCCGAAATCGAAATGCCAGCTCCCGCCGTGGTTCATCGGATGGCCCTGAATGCCCCGTTGGCCGAAATAGTTCACGATTTCAAAATTGGACACCAGCATGATGCCCGGATTATTGGCCGCAATACGTTCCACGTCCAGGATATGGTCTTGATGGGCATGGGTAACCAGGATATAATCCGCCTTGATGGCATCCACATCGATTTTTCCGTTGGCCAGGGGATTTCCGGTGATAAACGGATCCACCACCAGCCGTTCGCCTGCGGCTTCGATGAGCAACGAAGCATGACCTAAATATTGAATTTTCATGGTTGTATGAATTTTAATTTCGAATGAAAGATACAAAAAACATGGAAAACAGGAATGCTAAATGGGAATATTTTCTGATTTTGGGGCGCCCGGGCGCCGGCGTTCGGGGCGCCGCCGGCGGGCGAATGCCCGCGGCGGATGGCCGGACGTTGAGCCGGGTTTACCGGCGCCCCGGCCCCGCGGCGAAGCCGCGGGGCCGGGGTGTTTATTGATTTTCAATCGGTTACGTCCGGCCATCCGCACGGCGCGCTTCGGCGCGCCGCGGCGGCGCCACGTGCCCGCCTTCGGGACGACGGAGCGCCCTTGCCGGGCACGTTTCCTCACGGCGTTGCAGCAAGCGTAAACTGAATACAAAACCGGGCTTATGCTTGCTGCAACGCCAAGCCGCGCCCGCCGGGCTGTCCGCTTAAATGCGGCTCGTCCCGCTCTTGGCCTGCATACGCAGCAGTGCGGCTTCCCGCTGTCAGTCACCCTGCTGCGGCAGGCCGGCGGCGCCACATCGCCGCATAACCGCTCCCATCCCTGGCGCTTTGGGGCGCGCGATAAATCGCGCTTGAATATCGAACACCGAACAATCGATGTTCTCCTACCGCAAATATTGAAGCAAGGTGTCATTTCGATGGAGCGCCCGAAGGGCGCGACTGAGAAATCTCAAAACGGATGCTTCATCCGGGGCGGAATTCCACGTTCCTATTGTCTAATCCGTGAAGAGATTCCTCGTCGTTTTGCCTTGCTGACGCCGGCAAAACTCCGTCGGAATGACATTGTTCAGCTACCGTAAATATTGAAGGCGAAACCGCATTGCGGGAATGACAAAGAAAGGCAACCGGATCCCCTGGATTCCCGCTTTCGCGGGAATGACAAATGGGCCCAACACGAAGGCGGCTCCGGATTCCCGCCGGAGCCTGTGCCCGCGCAGGCGAGTGCGGGAATGACAAAAAATCCCCGGGAATGGAAAAAATTAGGAATGTACGTCCCTGAAATAGGTTGACCACAAAAATGGAAAATCTATGAAGAAAAAAGTTAAAGTAATTAACAAACGTCGTTTTTACACGCCCGATTTCAAGAAAGAGATAGTTTCTATCTTTGAACAAGGGAAGTACAGTGTTTTACAATTGGAAAAATTGTATGGAATACCTAATGCAACCATATACAGATGGATTTATAAGTATTCCGAATTTAACGAAAGAGGTCAAAGAGTAGTAGAAATGAAATCAAGTTATTTTCACAAGCTTAAAGAATTAGAAAAGAAGGTCAAGGAGTTGGAACGTATAATAGGTCAAAAGCAAATCAAAATTGACTATTTGGAAAAGCTCATCGAAGTTGCCGAGCAAGAGTTTGAGATTGATATTAAAAAAAAACAAAGTACCCGACCATCCAATGGTTCAAAGAAAACCGGGAAAAATTGAATTACTCTATGAATCAGCTGTATAATGTAATAGGGATCAGTAAACAGGCCGTGCATCAGTACCAAAAGCGGCAAGAGGCCTTTGATAACAAATTACGCATTCTTTATTCGGAAGCATTATTATTGCGCAAAGAGCATCCGGGTTGTGGCGTAGAAAAGATGTATCATACATTAAAACCGGATTTTATAGGTCGGGATAAGTTCATTGAAATCTTTATGAAACTGGGTTTTAGGTTAAATAAAAAGAAGAATTACCGGCGAACCACTTATGCAGTGGAAAAATACTATCCCAATTTAATAAAAGGGCTGGAAATACAGGAACCATCAGTGGTTTGGCAGTCAGACATAACCTACATTTATGTAAAAGCTGAAAACAGGTATTACTATGCTGTATTTATCATGGATGTATATACCAAGCAAATAGTGGGTTGGGCGGTGTCGGAACACCTGCGTGCAATAGCCAATGTAAAGGCGATGAAAAAGGCCCTGAGAAAACATCAACCCCCAAAAATACATCACTCAGATAGAGGGAGTCAATATGTTTACAAAGAATACATTAATCTTTTAAAGAGTAATAATTGTCAGATAAGCATGTCGTTAATAGCCCAAGAGAATGCCTATGTGGAAAGGATACATAAAACAATAAAAGAGGAATATTTGGATCACTGGCAAATTAATACTTATTCGGCGCTAAGGCGAAAAGTGAGCCAAGCTGTTAAACATTACAATACAAAACGTTTGCATAATAGTTTAGGCAGAATGACACCGGTTGCGTTCGAAGAGAAAATACGAGCAACGCCCATACAAGCAAGGCCAAAATTAATCATCTATGATGATAATGAGCAGCAAATGAAAAATATAGAGCGACATATCTTATAAAAAACAATTAAATTTGTAATCAATTTAATGAGTAGAAAAATAATAAAACCGGTCAACGCTATTTAGGGATTGACAGGAAATCTTAAATCGCTGATCGTTAATCGGTGTTCTCCTACTGCAAACATTGAAGGCGAAACCGCAAGGCGGTTTCGCCTCAACCCGAGGAGACACCGCGGGTGGCTCCGAAGCATGCGAAGGGAGACTGACGCGAAGCCGTAGGCGGAGCGCACAGGCTCCCGGAGTTGCCGAGGAAACCGAAGGGTTCCGAGGCCCGCGAAGCAAGACAAGGCGTAGCCTTGGCATTGGGCCAAGGATGCCGCAGGCTTGCGAAGCCGCGAAGTGAAACGCCGTTAGGCGGTTCACGGAGCACCGGAGCGAGACCGCCAGGGCTCGCGAAGCCCGCGGCAGACCGCATGGCTGCCGCGGTGGCAAGGGAAAACAAGCGCGGCCTATGCGTCGGCCACCGGAAGCGCCGGTTTCCCGAGCCGGCGAAGAAG
>JALWYR010000149.1 GCA_027003085.1 Flavobacteriales bacterium | reverse complement strand
CTTTGTTCGGCTTCGCCGAACAAAAAACATTTTTAATGATTTGGTTCTTTCTTTTGGACGAGCAAAAGAAAGAACAAGGAAAACAAAAAAGATTACAAGCCGCCCTCGAATAATGAATACCGGACAATTGAACATTGATTTTCGATTTTGTTTCTCCTACTGTAAACATTGAAGTAGGGTTCTATTTTGATGGAGCGCCCGAAGGGCGCAACGGAGAAATCTCGACATGGATGTAGCTTTGAAATCCTGAACTTCTTGCCGTTCGCCTGCGGCTCACTTTCCCCGAAGCGACAGCCATGGCTATCCAGTAGTTTCGATATACTTCTTTCGGTCGTATTATTTCCGGGTTCCCGACTTCCAGGGAAGGACAGGGGAACAATTCGAAGCGCCTGGATTCCCGCTTTCGCGGGAATGACAGATGGGAGCAATACGGAGCGCCCGGATTCCCGCCGGAGCCTGTGCCCGCGCAGGCGGGTACGGGAATGACAGGTGGGGCCGGATTCATCGACTTTGCAGGCAGGATAAACGGAGTCAATACGGAGCCCCTGGATTCCCGCTTTCGCGGGAATGACATATGGGAGGGCGGGTTCACGATTTTGCGGGAATAACAAAAGAATGCCCGCGGAGACCGCCGCCGGGCGAGGCGGGAGTCCGAGCGAGGCGGCAGGGCTCCGAGGGTCGCGAGGGAAAACAAGCGCGGCCCGGGCGTTGGCCATCGGAAGCGCCGGTTTCCCGAGCCGGCGGCGAAGACCGGCGGCGCCGGAGCGCAGCGAAGGCGCCAAAGGGCTTCGTAGCCCGCGAAGGGAGACGCCGTAGGTGGCTCCCGGAGCCGCCGAGGAAACCGAAGGGTTCCGAGGCTCGCGAAGCAAGACAAGGCTTGGCTTTGGCATTGAGCCAAGGAAGCCGAAGGCTTACGGAGCACCGGAGCGAGACCGCCAGGGCTCGCGGAGGGCGGAACAAGACAAGGCGCGGCCCGGACGTTGGCCGCAGGAAGCCGAAGGCTTGTGGAGCAGCGAAGCGAAACACCGTAAGGCGGTTCGCGGAGCCGCGGAGATACTATGCATGATAGCCTCCTTTTTGGAATAATTTTTGCGTCCTAAATCTTTAATAACACATAATATTTGCTATGTTACCAAAAAACCAAACCCTAAATCATCTTTTCCATTACAAAACTTTCTTTTTGTTATTAGGAATGCTTAGTTTATTACTTTTATCCTGGCAAAGTGTTGATAACCGAAGCACCCCGGCCACAAACAATCACAAGGACGACAAAAGGATTTGGCAAAGCAATAAAAACAAGCCATTACAAGATGCGGAGTTTTATAATGATTCGATAATTCCATTAGTTTTAATTCCGCACGCACCGGTATTCCCGGGTTGCGAAAGGTATGAGGATGATAATAAGGAACTTAAAAATTGTTTAAACCGGAAAATTTCAATGTTTGTTAAGGAAAATTTTAATAGGAAAGTGATCAATGACTTGAAAATAAAATCCGGAAAAGGTGTACGTGTGTATGTTCAATTTATTGTGGATGAAAATGGAAAGGTGAAGGATGTAAAGGTGCGTAGTATGTATAAAACTTTGGAAAAAGAAGCTATCCGGGTATTTCAAAAATTACCCAAGATGAAACCCGGATTAACCGGGGATGGAAAACCTGTATCAGTTGTAATTCATGTTACCATACAGTTCAATGAATCATCGGGATTCACGCCACAAATTCCTATATCTCGCAAGACCCAAACAGATTTATACGAAGAATGGTAAATGCTTTCATAAAAAACAAAGGCCATTCCATAAATCCGGAATGACCTCTTCATCAAAGTACTTTCGGCTTGGAAGCTAAATTCTACTTCGCGACTTTGTTCATAAAATACGCATCGATACTTTCGGCGGCATAAAAACCGTCGGCTATGGCCGAAATGGCATCCACACGGCCGTATTTTACCGCATCACCGCCGGCCCAAAGCTTAGGATAACCCGTACGGCGTTCGTCGTCCACTTTGATTTTTCCACGCTCGAAAGTCAAGCTGTTTTGAACCTTTTCGGGCAACAAACCGAAATCGGCCTTTTGACCGATGGCGGCAATGATGCTATCGCACTCAATAACGGTTTCGCTACCTTTGATCGGCACCGGACGCGGACGGCCGCCGCCTTCGGGCGGAACCAGTTCGGCCCGCACATATTCCATGCCCTTAACGCGGCCTTTTTCGTCTTTGATCACACGTGTGGGGATGGCTTTTTCAATGATTTGAACGCCTTCTTCCAATGCGCCTTCGATTTCCTCGTCATCGGCCGGCATGTCTACAATACGACGGCGATACAATTGCACCACTTCGGCACCCAAACGACGGCTAACGCGCGAGCTGTCCATCGACACGTCGCCACCGCCTACAACTACCACGCGCTTGCCCATATCGGGCCGTTTGCCTTCGTTTACCAAGCCCAGGAAATCCACGGCGGCCCAAACGCCCTCGGCATCTTCACCTTCGATGCCCAAAGTGTATCCCTTTTGTAAGCCCACACCCATAAACACGGCGTCGTGCTTATTATAGATTTCGTCGAACGAAATATCTTTGCCCACTTTGGTGTTGAAATGAATTTTCACACCGATAGACTTCATATAATCCACCTGTTTTTGGATGCTGTCGTAGGGCAATCGGTATTTGGGAATGCCGTACATAATCATTCCGCCGGGTTCGCTCTTGGCCTCATAGATGGTGATGTCGTAACCTTTGAGCGCCAAATAGTAGCCGGCCGTAAGTCCTGCGGGTCCTGCGCCGATTATACCCACTTTGATGCCGTTGGGTTCGCGGATTTCGGGATTCACAATACGACGGATCATATCGGCGTTTTCGGCCCGTTCGGTAGCATAACGTTTTAGCCAACGGATGGCCACGGCTTCGCCGCGAACTTGAAGTGCACAGACATCCTCACACCGGCGTGTACAAACCTTGCCACACATTTCGGGCAGGTCGTTATTGTCGTAAATGATACGAATGGCCTCTTCGTCGTCGCCACGCGAAATGGCGTTGATATATTCGGGAATGTGCATGTGCACCGGACAATTTTCGGTACACAAACCACAGGTGATACAACGCGATGCCTCGATGCGGGCTTCTTCCTCGGTGTAGCCCAAAAAGACCTCGGCAAAGGATTGTACACGCTCTTCGGGCGGTAATTCGCGCATGGGCACCCGCTCGAACAGATTGAGCGAAGTGTCGGTGCTAGCGTCGAAAGTTATTTTGTTTTTGCCGTCGGGATTATCTTTGCCGGGAATCATCAAAAAATCGAAGGCGTCTTCGGAAACTTTGATAAAATCGGCGGTCATGCTCAACGAACCCGAAGGGCACACATCCACACACAACGCACAATAACAGCACCGGCCGTAATCGATGCGTGGACGCAGGCCGCTGTCGCCCGGTTTACCTTCGATGTCTTCCACTTCCACCATGTCGATGGCTTCGTTCATACAAATGGTGGAACAATTGCCGCAACCGATACACAGGTCCAAATCGTTGTAGTGAAATCCGCGGTAACGCTCGGATATTTCCTTGGTTTGGTCGGGATATTTGATGGTATGCGGCTCCTTGGCTATTTGTTTGAGTGCACCCAGGGGAACCAACAATCCTTTCAAATCGATAATGCTCATGTCGTTCGGGTTTTAGCGTTCCATTTCGGGCGGACAAGCACCCAGTGAATTAAGAATAAAAGACACATCGGCAATATTTTGTCCGGGAAGGATTTTTTCCAGCACGCTGATGCCGTGCGTGTAGGCGGCACCGCGCAGATGCACCCGCCGGGGTTTTTCGGTTCCGTCGCTCACCACATAAAAACCGATTTCGCCACGGACACTCTCGGTTTTCACCCAAGCTTCACCCGCCGGAAGGCGCCATTTCATCGGGTTGGGAATGCGGTTGTAGTAACTTCCGCCGGGCATTTTATCCAAGGCCTGACGGATAATCCGAATGGATTGTTTGATTTCGTCGCGACGCACCAAAGCGCGCGCCCACACATCGCCTCCTTCGTAAATGGGAATGTCGAAATCCAGTTCGCCGTAGGCACAATAGGGCTCGTCTTTGCGCACATCGTTGCCAATGCCCGTGCCTTTGAGCGGCGGCCCCGTAACGCCCCATTCCAGGGCTTTGTCTTTGGGTATGATACCCACGCCTTGGGCACGTTTTTGGAAGACCGCATTGTCGAAAAGCAAGCGGTTGTAATCGTCCAAACGTTTTTCCAAATAATCCAGCACCCTGCGGGTTTTGTCGGCCCAGCCCTTGGGTAAATCGCGACGGACACCTCCGGGCCAGATATACATGTGATAAATACGTGCTCCCGTCAGGTCTTCGAACAAATCCAGGATATAGTTCCTGTCGCCCACCGTCCATTGGCCCAAAGTATAAAGCCCGGCCGAACCCGCTTGACCGCCATACCACAACAGGAAGGACTGAATACGCGCCAATTCGGCCACAATAGTGCGAATATATTTGGCCCTTGGCGGCACTTCACGCCCTTCGATGGCTTCCACAGCCCGGGCATAGGTGAGTTCCATAGGGTCGGGTTCGGGAACACAAAAACGGCATAGCAGCGTAAAGGATTGCAACCAATTACGTTGTTCAATAAGTTTCTCGAAAGCACGGTGCAAATAACCGATATGGGTTTCGGCCCGGACCACCGTGTCGCCCTCCACCAATAATTTGACCATCATGTTTCCGGTAATCCCCGGATGTTGCGGCCCGATGAACAGGGTGGTTTGTTTATTTCGTTCGCTTGTCGTTTTCATAATCATGGTTAATCTCTCGAATATTTTCTAGCAAAATCAGGTAATTTTTCGCCGGTGCGGCGTGTGATATATTCGCGCACACTCCAAGCATCTTCACGGCCCGGACGGGTAGTGTAGGTGCGTTTTACATAGCCACGCGTGTCGAAATCCCGGCGCATAGGCGGTATTTCTTCCCATCCTTCCAAAATAAATTCACGTGGTGCTTCGAAGCCGGGAAATTCAATGCCGAACATTTCGCGGATTTCCCGTTGGTAAGTGCGCATATGCGGCCAAAAGCCCTCCATGTTTTCCATTTCGGGATGTTCGCGGTGGATTTTGGTTTTGACCAAAACCGTCAGCTGGTCTTGTGGCCGGTAAACGATGTAAACAAGTTCAAACACATTTTCTTCTATCCAATCCACACAGGAAACATGGTCCAGGTGAATAAAACCCCATTGATTTTTCAGGTATAATAAAACCGGTGCAACTTGTTTTTTGTGCATCGAAACACGAATTTGATTGCCA
>JALWYR010000148.1 GCA_027003085.1 Flavobacteriales bacterium | reverse complement strand
CAAAAAAGCGCCAGGGATGGGAGCGGTTATGCGGCGAAGGGGCGAAAGTGTTTTTTGCGCCGGCGCTGGGGGCTCCCGGAGGAAGAGACCACAGCGCCGGCCATGCAAAAACCGACGCACCCAAGCCGCATTTGAGCGGACAGCCCGGCGGGCGGCTGCGCGTTGCAGCAAGCGCCAACCAAGTTTTGTATTTATCTTTTCCGCGATTTTTTGCTTGCTGCAACGCCGTGAGGACCGGCTTGCAAGAGGACGCTCCGCCGGCCGAAGTGCAAGCCGTGGCGCCGCCGCGGCGCGCACCAGCGCGCCGGCGGATGGCCGGACGTATCCGACTGAAAATCAATACGCCCCGCCCCGCGGCGAAGCCGCGGGGCGGGGTATCGATAAAGCCATTCCAACGTCCGGCCATCCGCAGCGGGCATCCGCCCGCCGGCGGCGCCCCGAACGCAGGCGCCCGGGCGCCCGAAAATAAAAATTCATTTGCACGTTTGCATAAAAAGTTATAAATTCATACCGTAAAATTCTGCGGATATGAACAAAATCGAAATTCTCGGCACGGTGCTCAAAGAAGAGCAAATGGAAGTGATGCAAGACCTCGCCCTGCCGCGCACATTGGTGCTGCATATCGTTAATCCCTTTCCCGGGCTGCATGGCGAAATTGTGCCCGAATCGGCCACACGACCCGACAATATTTTTTTTGTGACCAAAAAACCCTATTCCTGGGAAAAAATCATCCGCACTACCAATAAAATCAAACAAAACACCGCTTTCAAAGAACTGGACGCTTCGTTTGCCACCGTGATGTTCGGAAAAACCAAATATTACAGTATCCGGGTGCATAACATCCCCTCGTTTAAGGACATAGCCGAAGTGCAAGCGGCCTACAAGGATTTCGGCGGATTTGAATTTCACAAACGTGACCGGAAAAATACCGAAACGGCCAGCATTAAACTCGCCAAATTTTTCGAACTGGAACCAACCGCCAATGCCTGCTATCACGACCTCAAACGCAAGCACATGTATTACGCCGTGCTGCCGCAACACCTGGTTTGGGACGATTTCAAACGCATCACCTTTGCCGTCAAAGACGATTTGGACATCCGTAACTTTGACGTGGCGCTGGCAACCTTTTTTATGGACGAAAACGTGTTTGACGTTCTGCGCATCTACAAGCCGGGCATTACTCCCGAACAATTGAAATTGATACGCGACAAATATGCAGCACGTATCAAAGATTTACATTTGTAATAATCCCGTTCAATCCAATTTCCTACGCTTTCGTTCGGTGGCCAATAATTCCAATTCGCGCGTGGTTTGACCGGTTACCGATGTGTTTTCCTCAGCCCTTCGAATGAGATAAGGCATCACGTATTTGACCGGCCCGAAAGGAATGTATTTGCTCGTGTTAAAGCCCAAGCGTGCCAAGTTGAACGTAATATGATCGCTCATTCCGTAGAGCTGGCCGAACCACAGTCGCGGGTCGTTGCGTGCATAGCCCTTTTCTTCGATAAGATTGGCCAAAAGCAATGCACTGTCTTCGTTGTGCGTGCCGTTGTAAATCAGTCCGTTGTCCACATGCTCCATCATCAAGCGCAAGGCATCGTTATAGTTCTTGTCGGTGGCTTCTTTGTTTTCGCAAATGGGCGACGGATAGCCCAAACGTTCGGCCCGTTCACGTTCTTTTTCCATATATGCACCGCGAACAAATTTAATGCCCACTTTGTAACCACCGCTTCGGGCACGTTCCAACAAATCCTTTAAATACGGGAGCCGATCTTTTCTATACATTTGTAAAGTCGTGATGACATATACTTGTTTACGATTGTATTCATGCATTAAATCCTCCAATAAATCGTCCACGGCTTTTTGCATCCAGCTTTCCTCGGCATCAACCATAATAGGGACTTGATGCTCCGCAGCCGCACGGGCCAACCGGTCATAGCGTTCCCGGATGCGATTCCAGGCCGCTTGCTCTCCTGAATCCAGTTTGGCACCTTCCGAAACTTTTCGGTAAATATCGAAAGCGCCCAAACCTGTGGGTTTGAACACGGCAAACGGAATTTCCTTGCGCTGTGCACCTAATTTGATCAGATGTAAAGTTTTACGAAAGGCCCGGTCGAAACTTTCCTCACTTTCGGCCCCTTCGACCGAATAGTCCAAAATGGAGTAAACACCGTAGCGGAACAACTTTTCGACGGCTTTCATCGCATCCTCTTCGTTGATGCCGCCGCAAAAATGCTCGAACACGGTGGACCGAATCAATCCTTCGACGGGCAAATGGTATTTGAGCGCAAAATTGGTAACCGCAGTGCCCAGTTTGACCAGAGGTTCGTTTTTGATGATATTGAACAACCAATAGGCCTTTTCGATTTCGGCATCGGACTTGTAGGCAAATGCCGTGGAGGTGTCGGCAAAAATATCTTTGGTAAACATGATGAGCTTGTTTTGTGTTCTAAAATACGCAAATTGGGCGTTTTTAGAAAATGACATTTCCGGCCAAATCAAAAAATTAGCATCTTTGTGAGTCAAAATTCCGACCTATGATTCATCCGGTACGATTTATCCGCACTGCGTCCGATGCACTAAAAACTTTATTATATACCCGGTGGAACGATTATTCACAAGTGGTTGTGTTAACAGACAAAAATACGTCAAAACACTGCTTGCCCCATTTTAGAAATACATTTGTAAACCGCGATTTTATCCATATTCCTTTACCGGAATTGACGGAAGAAAGCAAGACCCTTCGGAGTGTTGAAAATATTATAGCAAAATTAATGTACGCCCACGTGGATCGTCATGCCGCTATTGTCGCGCTCGGAGGTGGGGTTATAACAGATACTGTGGGTTTTGCCGCATCGGTTTACAAACGTGGTTTACATTTGTATTTTATTCCAACATCCCTTTTGGGAATGGTGGATGCAGCATTGGGCGGAAAGAATGGCGTTAATTTTAATGGGATTAAAAATCAAACCGGAACCTTTTATTTTCCCAGGGAAGTTATCATTGACCCCGGTTATTTGGCCACCCTGCCCCGCCGGGAATGGGAATCGGGATTTGCCGAAATGATCAAGCACGGACTCATTGCCGATTATGCTTATTTTGAGCAATTGATTAACCGGCTGGCTGCCGGAAGAATGACCGATAAGCTCATGGAACACATCATACGTTCGGTAGAAATCAAAATGCGCATTATTCAATCCGATTTTCGCGAATCCGGAAAACGTAAAATTTTGAATTTCGGTCATACGGTCGGACATGCATTGGAAGCTTGCGCCTTGCAAAGCGGCATTCCTATGCGCCACGGCTATGCGGTGGCCTTGGGTATGGCGGTGGAAACAGCCTTGTCGGTAGAGTTTGCCGGATTGGAAAAGGCCATAGCCCGTAAAATCGTCAGACGCTTGTTGGAAGTGTACCCCGTTCCCGAAAGCATGGATACCGCTATAACGGATTGCATTATGGAGGCTATGAAACATGACAAAAAAAATACCGGAGGCGAGCCTTCATTTGTTTTACTTCAAGCGCCCGGACAGCCGGTTTGTAATAAAAAAATTCCCGGATCGAAGATTCGGGAAGCTATCAAGCATACATTATTTTCGGTTTAAATTTCGTTTTTGAAAATGTGATGTATCAGGCGTTTTTTGTCGTTGATACTTTCTTCGAGCGAAATCATGGTTTCGGTGCGCACAATACCTTCGATGTCATCGATTTGGAAAATAACATCCTTGGCGTGTTGCGTGTCGCGGGCACGGACTTTACAAAAGATGTTATACTTTCCGGTGGTGATATGCGCTACGGTAATATAAGGTATTTCCTTCATGCGTTCCAAAACAAAACGGGTTTTGGAGGTTTTATCCAAATAAACACCGATGTAGGCAATGAACGAATACCCCAATTTGTCGTAATCTACTGACAACGAGGCACCTTTGATAATGCCGGCCTGTTCCATTTTTTTGACACGCACGTGAACGGTCCCGGCCGAAACATCCAATTTTTTGGCTATTTCGGTAAAGGGAGTACGGGCATTTTCAATAAGCATGTCCAGGATTTGCTTATCAATATGATCCAAATGAATTTGAGCCATAGGTCGCAATAGTTTTAAAGTTATTCCGATGCAAATATAAAAATTTATTAAAATACAACCAAATCGTTTTATACGGACGAACCCGGTATTTTTCTTTTTTCTTTTATGTTACACATAATTAACAGTAAAAATGTTTGTTTTTTTTATCATAAAAGCTTTTAAGAATTTTACAATTAAATATCTATATTACAAATGTTTATTACGCAATTCTTGTCCGGTTCTTTCTAATTCACAATGTACCGACCTATAAAATAATTTTATTAACTATTATTAGTTTATTGAATATGTGTTATTTATAAATGATTTTTAAAGTATTACTCCAAGCTCGAAATCTAAAATATTTTGTCAATCGGTTTCATTGAATTAATTGCACTAATTGAATTTACTAATGGAAATTTTTATGTAATTTTGTATTACAAACGTATATTATGAGTGATTTTGCCTCGCGACTACAACTTTTGATGCGGCATTACAATTTGGACGCCTCGGCTTTGGCGCATCAGTTGAATATTCAAAAAAGTGCGGTATCGCATCTGCTTTCGGGGCGCAACAAGCCCCGTTTCGATATTTTGGCCCGGTTTGCATTGGCTTTTCCCGATATGAACATACGTTGGCTACTTACGGGAAAGGGAGAGCCCTTCTCCCCCACTCCGCAGGAAAACTCCGGTGAATCCGCCGATTTGTTTTCGACCGCAGGCATTCCTTTGGCATCATCCGAAACCGAAAAGGTTCCGGAACCGGATGACGATACTCCTTCCGATAAGCCCGCAATAAAACAATCCGCTACCGGAAACTTTACCGAACTCATCAAAGTTTATCCCGACGGCACATTCGAAGTTTTGCGACGGCGCAATTCTTAGATTGTTTACGAACCCACATAGGTGAGCACCAAACGCCGCTCGCCGCCCCGGTTGCGGAATTCGCACAAATAAATTCCCTGCCAAGTGCCCAGATTTAATTGTCCGCGGGTTACGGGAATGCTCACACTATGGCCTGTTAGTTGAGTTTTAATATGTGCAGGCATATCGTCGGGCCCTTCCAGCGTGTGGGTAAACCAGGGCTCGTTTTCGGGAGCGATGCGGTCGAAATAGGCCTCCAAATCCCGCCTTACCGACGGGTCGTAATTCTCGTTGATCGTTATCCCTGCCGATGTGTGCTTCAAAAAAATATGAAGCACACCGGTATCCAGCTCCCAGTCTTCCAAAGCCGCCTCCACGGCATCGGTTATCAGGTGAAAACCGCGAGGAACGGCCGGTAAACGAATTTCTTGCTGTAAAACGCGCATCGGGCTTATTTTTTTTCCAATTGGTTTTTGTAATAGGCATAAATGGCAAACTGCGAGCGGACGGGTTTGCCTTTGGTGCGCCGGTATTGGTTGTCCTGCGCTGCATTGAAAATACGCGCCTTTTGGTTATCGGCCCAAGATATTTCGAAAGTGTCGATAATTTCACGCTTGGCTTGTGCATCATATACGGGTGTTACCACTTCCACCCTGCGGTCCAGGTTACGCGGCATCCAGTCCGCCGAGCCCATAAACACCTTTTCTTTTCCCGGCGGGCCGAAAATAAATGCCCGCGGGTGTTCCAAATATTTATCCACTATGCTGATGGCTTCGATATTTTCGCTCATTCCTTTTACGCCCGGAATCAAGCGGTTGATACCACGCACAATGAGGCGGACGGGCACGCCGGATTGCGATGCCACGTAGAGTTTGTCAATCATCCGCGTATCGGACAAACTGTTCATTTTCAGCCGGATGAGCGACGGCTTTCCTTGCTTGGCCAATTTAATTTGTTCGTTTACCAAACTATTAAAGCGCCGGCGCATATAATGCGGCGAAACCAGGATATGCTTGTATTTAGGGATGCGGTAGGGCCGGTCGAAAAAGTCGAACACACGGCTCACGTCGCGCAAAACCTCCTGATTGGCCGTAAACAAAGTGTAGTCGGTATAAATCTTGGCCGTTTTTTCATTGAAATTCCCCGTGCTGATAAAGCCGTAGTGCCGGATATTGCCTTCTTCGTCCTCGCGGTCGATGATGCAAATTTTGCTGTGCACTTTCATATCCGGAAAGCCGAAAACCAAATGAATGCCTTCTTGCTTGAACATTTCGGCATATTGTATGTTGCGTGCTTCGTCGAAACGGGCCCGCAATTCGATTTGCACCGTTACGTTTTTTCCGTTTTTGGCCGCATTGATGAGCGAATTGGCGATTTGCGAATTTTTGGCCAAGCGGTAAATGGTGATTTTGATGTTTTTGACCCGCGGGTCCAAGGCCGCTTCGCGCAAAAATTTAATCACATATTTATAATTATGATACGGAGCATACAGCAACCGGTCTTTTTCCTGGATTTGCTTCAAAATACTGCCGCGTAGCGAAAAATCACGGATAGGCAACGGATCCAGTTGTTCATACAAAAGTTCACGTTTGCCCAAATCGGGAAAGTCCATAAAATCGCGATGATTGTGAATACGCCCGCCGGGAATCAAACTGTCGTATTCATCGATGCCCATTTTGCGCATCAGAAAGGCCAAGGTGTCGTCGGCAATGTCGCGGTCGTAAATCAAGCGCACGGGCTCACCTTTTTGCCGTTGACGCAGGTAGAATTCCACCTTTTCCAAAATGCTTTTGGTGTTGTCGGTGTCTTCGTCGAATTGTGCATCACGCGAAATTTTGATAATGTGTGCTTCGATGTTTTCGTATTCGAACAGGTTAAAAATTTCGTCCAGATTATAGCGAATAACATCTTCGAGGAGCATAATATAATGCCGGTCGCCCCGGCCGGGCAGCACCACAAAACGCCCCAAATCGTCCGAAGGAATTTCCACCAATCCGTAAATATTTTCTCCATCGGGCCGGTGCATTTTTACGGCCAAATACACGGACGAATCCTTGATAATGGGGAATTCGGGCAAATCGTTTAAAATGACCGTAAAAAGCCGTGGGCTTACTTTTTCCAGAAAATAATTGTGCACAAAATCGCCTTGCGCGGCCGTCAATTCCTTTTCGTTGATAATAAAAATGCCGTGGTCGCGCAATTTTTCAATGATTTTACGTCGCACGCGCCGCATTTTTTCCTGCTGGGCGATGGCTATTTCGGTGATTTGTTTGAGCAAACGTTTGGCCTCGCGGATTTCGTGCCGCGATTTGCCGGGAATTTTACCTTGGCTGATGCGTTGAATTTTGGCATAACGCACCTTGAAAAATTCGTCCATATTGTTGGAAAAAATTCCCACAAAACGCAGCCGTTCCAGTAGCGGAACCTTGGTGTCGGATGCTTCTTGGAGCACCCGTTCGTTGAAGGAAAGCCAACTGATTTCGCGGTTGATATATTTTTGTTTACGTGCCATAGTTGTTGATTCGGTTCAAAATTAAGCATTTCCCTTCAAATTTTATTGAAAATCATTGCCAAGTAAGGGTTCCGGGATAAAGCCGTTCTCGTTCAAAAGCCCTATCTTTGCCCTTCGATAAATCTTAGCCCGTTCACCTATGTCCGACCTGGAAAAAGAAATACAAAAACGCCGCACCTTCGGCATCATTTCCCACCCCGATGCCGGAAAAACCACGCTGACCGAAAAGCTCTTGCTCTTTGGTGGCGCCATTCAAGAAGCCGGCGCCGTTAAATCCAACAAAATCAAACGGAGCGCCACCTCCGATTTTATGGAAATCGAACGTCAGCGCGGTATCTCCGTGGCCACATCCGTGCTTTCGTTTAACTACAAAGGCCGTAAAATCAACATCCTGGACACCCCCGGGCACAAGGATTTTGCCGAAGACACCTACCGCACCCTCACCGCAGTGGACAGCACCATTGTGGTGATCGATGTGGCCAAAGGTGTGGAAGAACAAACCGAAAAATTGGTGAAAGTCTGTCGCATGCGCGACATTCCCATGATGATTTTCATCAATAAACTCGACCGCGAAGGCAAAGACGCCTTCGACCTGATGGACGAAATCGAACAAAAATTGCACCTTAAACCCGTTCCGCTGAGTTTTCCCATTGGCATGGGACAGGATTTTATGGGCGTTTACAATATTCCGGAACAAAAAATCATCCTTTTCGAAAGCGAAAACAAGCAGAAAGTCGGACAAAAGCACGAATTCACCGACCTGGACGACCCCGACCTGCAAGCCATCCTGGGTTCGGATGCCATCGATGAATTGAAAGAAAACCTGGAAATGGTTCGGGAGATTTACCCCGCCTTCGACCGTGAAAAATACTTGCAAGGCGAAATCCAACCCGTGTTTTTCGGTTCGGCCCTCAACAATTTCGGCGTGCAAGACCTGCTGGATTGTTTTGTGGACATCGCTCCCCCGCCCCAACCCAAAAAGGCCGACAAACGCATCGTTTATCCCAACGAGCCGCAATTCACCGGATTTGTGTTTAAAATCCACGCCAACATGGACCCCAAACACCGCGACCGCTTGGCTTTCGTAAAAATCGTTTCGGGCGTTTTCGAACGCAACAAGGCCTACTACCACGTCCGGCTCGATAAAAAATTGAAATTCGCGGCGCCCAACATGTTTTTCGCCCAACGCAAGCAAGTGGTGGACAAGGCCTATCCGGGCGATATTGTGGGCCTGCACGACACCGGAAATTTTAAAATCGGCGACACGCTCACCGAAGGTGAGAAACTCATGTTCCGCGGCATTCCGCGCTTTTCGCCCGAACATTTCCGCTACATCAACAACGAAGACCCCATGAAGGCCAAACAACTCAACAAAGGCATCGACCAACTGATGGACGAAGGCGTGGCCCAATTGTTTACGCTCAACGTGAACGGCCGCAAGGTCATCGGCACGGCCGGTGCCCTTCAATACGACGTGATTCAATACCGGCTGGAACACGAATACGGCGCCAAGTGTTCCTACGAACCCCTAAATGTCTACAAAGCTTTTTGGATCAAAACCGACGACCCCGAAGGCGACGAATACAAGGAATTCCTCCGCATCAAACAGCGCTACCTGGCCAAGGACAAGGACGGCCTGCCCGTCTTCTTGGCCGACTCGCCCTTTGCCGTGGAAATGGTCAAAAACGACTTCCCTTCGGTCAAATTGATGGAAATTTCGGAGTTTGAGTGAGGTTGATAGTTATTTTATTTCATTACCGCCGCCTCCACGGTTTTTACTTCTTCCTGGGCGTAAAGCTTTGTTAGAGCGGAATCCAATTGGGCGTTAGATTTATATTTGTCCGTAAGCTCTTGCAGGAAAGCCGTTTGATTTTGTTCCGGCAGGGGCGGGAGGCCCGAAAGGATTTCCCGGATTTGTGTGCCGGCTTGGCCGGCTTCCGGTTCAAAGTAGAGCACATATACCAAGGCATCCACCATCCGTTCCCAAAAAGCGGCCGTTTCTTCCAAGCCCGATTCTTTGGCCGTAAGGATATAATCCACCAGGGTTTCGAAGGGTTTTTGGGATTCAATGGGAATTTGGGGGATGGGTATTTTTTCAAATATACTTTTTTGAGCAATTGTTGTGTTGCCACCTAAATTATTTGTTTCCATTAATAACCAATAATAAGAAATTTTTGAATTAAGGATACTTAATAAGTATTTTAAAATTATTTTGTCGTTGTTAGAAACAATGATGTATTCATTACTTCCTATGAAAAAAATATCTTTTAAAAAATGAAAAGTCCCTCTTCTAAATTGGCCAAATACAATCTTCTCCTTCTCGAATTCTTCCATATAGGCACAGTCCCGGAGGTTGTAGGGCGTGCGGCCTTGGTCGTGGCGTTTGACAAGTTTGGGCCAATATTGGTCCAGGTGGGCTTTAATGGCCGGATAATCTTCCACATTTACGGGTGGCACATAGGTTCCGTCCGCTTTATGATAGCCGTTGTGGGTATTGATCAACCACCTGTCGGCAAACTCCACCTTGTAGCGTTTAATATCGCGGCCACGGAGAATGGGTTTTATGATTTCGGCGCTTTTGGGGTCTTGTTCAATCAAGCGGTCCTTGACGGCACCGTCAATGATAAAGGCCTCGTTGTAGCCGGTTAAAATGCCGCGGTAAATATTTACATCCCATTGTTTAAGCGGAGTTCCCACCTGTTCAATTCGTTCTTTGATTTTTTCTTCAATAGGTGAGAGGATGATCCAGCTTTGGTCCGAAAGTTTAGATAAAATGATAAAATCATTGTCTTGAAGTTCAAAAATTTTATTTTGGTCATTCAACGTAAGGGCTTTGACCTGTTGTGCTTCCGGTTTTTCTTTGGAGATGATTAAAATATTCGTGTCCACCGTAGCACCGTGAAAAACGCCGGGACCCAAATCAACTAAAAGCAGAGGATTGTATCGAATAAAAAATTTGCGTAAAGATTTTCCATACTTGGCACGCATCCATTTATTGGAAGTGATGTAAGCTAGAATACCTTTGTCTTTAAGAATTTTCAATCCTTTTTCGTAGAAAAGCGTATAAATGTCACCGGTTCGTTCAAAGGTTTCATAACCCAAATGTTTATACAAATCGGCATATTTTTGACCGCTTCCTTCGGGTAAAGGTTTTTGCAATCGAATATACGGCGGATTCCCAATTACAATATCAAAACCGCCTTTGGTGTGAAAAACATCGTGGAAAAAAAGCTTGAAATCAAAATCTATTTTATAACCGGCCATTTGGGCTGAAACAAAATCCAGTTGTTCTTGTATTTTGCTGTCGATCAGTTGTTTTTTCTGTTGTTTGATATTTTTGTCGGTGATGGTATAATATTCATTGATTAACCGGTTTATTTCTTTTTCCAACTTTTCATTAAATGCCACACCGTCGGGTATGTTAATTAGTGAATTACCACGAACAATTTTATAATCCAAATTGGGCAAGGGATTAATTTCGTGGATATTGTTTTCGTCTACCACCAGCGAAAGCCATAGACGGAGTTTGGCAATCTCCACGGCACCTTCGTCGATGTCCACGCCGTAAAGAGAATTTTCTATGGCATGGGCTTTGAAATGATAGGTTGTTCGTTTTGAATTGTTGCCCGGAATAAAAGGCGTCAACAAATTGCGCAATTTGACCACCTCGTGCATCACGCCCACCGGAAAGGCACCGGAGCCCACAGCAGGGTCACAGATTTTGATGCCGGCAAGCAGTTCATCAATACGCCGGGCATTTGTTTTGATGTTTTCGGGAATTTGTTGTTTGTTACGGTTAGCGTTTAATTGGCCGTTTTCGATAGCAATATCTTTTTCGATATGATGTTCGGTGTGATTTATAAAGCTTTCCAAATCGGTTTTGGATATTATGTCGCCCAATTCATTATCCAAATAATACAACAAACTTTGCCTGGCCATATAATGCACAATTTCGCGGGGCGTGTAGAATGCACCCTTGCTTTTACGGTCTTTGACTTCCAGTAAACGTTCAAAAATTTTTCCGAGCATCTCCGGGTCAATGGCCACTTCGGTTTCAAGGGGTTCGTCTTCTTTTACGGTAAAATTATACAGGTCGAACACATCGAGAATGCCGGTTCCTTCATCGTTTTCGTCATTTTTGTTCGAAAAAATTTCGTTCGGGATATTTAAATCCAGATTTTCCCAATCATAAAAATTAATGGGGTCGAACAGGCCTCCGTTCAAAAACGGGATGCGGCAATTGAATTTAGTGTAAAAGTCCGTCGGGCGTTTTTTGCTGAGGGCATCGTAGAATAAATATTTCAGGTAGTGGTTGTAGTAGTTTGATTTGTTTTTTTGTGATTGCTCAAAAAGATGACGCAGAAATTTACGGTCGCCTTGGCCGTATGCTTGCCCGTTTTGTAAACCGAGCCATCCTTTTTTTTGAATAAAGTATAAGAAAACAATTTGTCCCAGTAGTTTTTTGGAAAAATTCAGTGTGTCAATGTTTTTACGTTTGAATTCATTCCGTACTTGCTCATTGTTTTCTATGATTTTATCCAAAGCGTCTTTGAGTTTAAACAGCAATGATTTGTATTGCTCGAAAAACTCCTCCGTAACGCGCTCCACACCAAACGCATTCTCTAAATCATAGAGTGAAGGTGGCTTGTCGGAAATCAATAAAGGAAGCAATTGTTTTTGTGCCGTATGGCTTTTTTCGTCTTTTCCAACAAGGAATGACGAACGTTTGGCAGGGGTGAGTTCGTCTTTTTGTTTTTCAAGACTATACTGCATTTTGATAAACGAAAAGCGCCAATCGGGTGAATTTTCGGAATAAAAAGCCACCAAAGCCGCATCTTTGAGTTCGTTGCCGCGTGAACCGTTCAAATACCACCGGATAAAATTCCGTTGGGTTGTCCGGGCATGCTCCACCGAATGATCGTTTTTGAGCTCTACTATCAAAACATCGATAATATTACCTTCGGCATCTTTAAATTTCCCGATGCGCTCCATTTTACGAACAACATTCCTGTATGCCTGAGGAATGGTATTGCCTGTATAAACAAAGGTTTTTTCTTCAAGATTGACCAACAGGTTTTTGACAAAATATTTGAACTTTTGCTTGTTGAAAGCGTTTTCAAAAACATCCCTGATCATTTTTTTGGCTTCGTATGCTTTCATGATTTATTTTTTTTGTTTTAAGATTTTCCAATATCCACGTGTGCCTCCTACACGCGCAATGATTCCTTTTTCTTTTAGTGTTTTAAGATGTTTGAGTACGGCCGAAGCATTTATTCCAACTCTTTGAGCTATTGCACGATAACTTATTTTATTATTTTCAATAATTAGTTCCAAGATTTCTTTTTGTCTGTCAGTTAAATCATTTATTGGGCCACCCATTGAGTCACCTATTGAGCCACTTATTGCACCACCTATTGCACCACCTATTGCACCACCTATTGCCTCAATATGTATGGTGGTAATAAAAAATTCATCGTCAATAAATTCATAAGTAGCGTTTGGGTCATAAAGAGGGAGGTATTTTTTTACGTTGTAAATACCGGAGCCCACTTCCTCCACAAGTCCCATTTGTAGCATCAGTTTACTGATAAGCGGATTTTTGGCAAAAGGGGAAAAATGTTCCGGGTCGATTTTGCCGAAAACTTTCGGGTTATTGGGATTTTTGAACTGAATCTTATCGGGCAATATGGTTATGGTGGCCGGGGCGGGATTCAAATATTCACGATGGGCAATAATATTGGCTACAAGCTCCCGGAAAATTTTACTTCGTAAACTAATTCGTTGCGTGCCTACCAAATAAAAAGGGTCTTTCAAATGTTTATTGATAAATGCCATAAGTTGGTCATAGGCATCCAACAGGTTGGTTCTGATTGTAAGACGGTCGTCATAGCGGTCGATATTTTCAATTCGTAATAGCGCTTCAAATTTATAGGCCGGCAATAATGATTGAATGAGTTCATCGGTTCCGAAAAAGAGCACGGCGGCAAGGGAAAATCCGCTTTTTCCGTTTTCATCTTTCCGGTATAATCCGTTTTTGAGCAAAAAATCCATATCATCCAATTGCCATAAATGGTTGTCCGGCCGGTTTAACCGGATGAGTTTTTTGGTGCGGTCTATAAGCACGGGGTTGAGCTCATTAAGTTTTACTTGTGGAAAAATAATTTGTTCGCTATAATAGTTTTGTTTCCGGTTCACAATCCGGGCAATTTCAACGGGATGTTCTGCAATGAAATCGCCATCCTGATTCCTGACAAATATTTTCCCGTTGGTTTTATGCACTTGTGCACTTACCGGCACTTCAATAACAATAATTTTTTTTCCATCCATCTCCAAATCCCTAATTTTCAGAAAATAACCGGGTTGTAGTTTTTGGGGATTATTGGAAAGATTGGCAATGTCTTTTTTCATCTGCTCCACCCGTTCGGGCTCTATTCCAATGATTTCTCCATCGTCTGACACACCGAGTAAAATGATTCCTCCGTCGGTATTCAAAAAAGCACAAATGGTTTCGAACAAATCCTTAGGTAGTTTACTGCGGCTTTTTTTGAATTCCGCATGGATGTTTTCGCCTTGCCGGATTATATGTTTAATTTGTGCATGTCTCATCGGATTAGATATTCGGACAAAATGACCTCTCCGGGTTGTTCGAGTGATAAATCTATGGCCGTCTTAGTTTCATTGAACAATTCATTCGGAATATTCCTTTTTAAAATGGCAAGAATTTTTTTCGGATCTTTTTCATCTTTGAGTGAGGCAAAAACATTTTTGGCCGTTTTTTTGGGGAGACCGCCTTCGGTAATCAATTTTTCGGTTTTTTTCAAGAAAGCTTCATCTATATCCGTGAAACCCTGATAGTTTTTTATTTCTTTTGAACGGATTATTTTCAAAATTTTTGAAGCATTATCTCTTCCGCCTCTATTGCCGGCCGGTGTTTCGTCTTGAATTAAATCCGCGTCCAATTGTCGTTTATTTTTTTCCAAAAGTTCATAATAATCCGTAGGTAATTTTCGGGATTTTGTCTCGGGTTTTGCTTCAAATAATTTTACGGCCGAAAGAAAATCCAATTCCCGGCTCCCATCATGAGTTGCCCTATAAAATTTTTCCAGTTTTCCTTTCCGGAAATAGGTGATCAAGGACGGAGCCCATTGGCTATTATGAACCGCCGGTTTTCGGGCCACTCTGGCTTTACGTGGTAAGGATTTTATTTTGGCAAAAAGTTTTTGGTCTTTATTTTTAATGTTTTCAATCACTTTGAAGTATTTCAGTTCGCCTTCTTCACTTTCCTCGTCTCCGAGAATATATTCTTTGGAGGTGAGTTTGTTGAACAATTCGAAAGACTTGATCTCTTCACCTTCGGTCAAAAGTTTAGCATCGTTTCCCAGCATTTCAATGAAATACTTGATTTTGGCCATGGCCGCTTCTTTCAACCTGATGATGTTATTAGCTTGAATTGATGGAAAGAAATTATAAACATAGATTTTATCAAAAGGCGTATCCAATCGGTTAATCCTTCCCACACGCTGAATCATGCGTGTAGGGTTCCAAGGAATATCATAGTTAATAACTACATTGGAACGGTGCAAATTGATACCTTCGGACAATACTTCGGTGGTTACCAATATCCGGTAGTCATCCTTTTGATTTTTGGCGTTGGCATCAAAATTTTCGATGACGGTTTTCAGTTCGTCGTCCTTGGAACCACCATGATACAGAAAAACGTCTTCTCCAAGTTTTTTTTCTAACTCGTCTTTTAAATATTCGGCTGTTTCTTTGGATTCCGTAAAAATAACCAGTTTATTCTTCCGTAAAATTTTATCAGTTTTCAGTTTTTGAAGAAAACTTTCCAGTTTAGGGTCATTTTTAATGTCCTGCCACTTCTTATGTATTTGCTTCAATGTATCCAGGTCGGATTCCAAATCTATTTTAAAATTACTGGTAAAATCACTTGCAGGAAACTTTTGGGCTTTATCTTCTTCGATGAGTTTTTTTATTTCTTCAAATTTGCCAGCAATAATATATTCCATAATTTTTTGCCAATGTTTTTTGCTGACATACACATATCCACGCTCAAACTCTTTCAAAAATGCTTCATAGGATTGGATAAATCTGTCGAGCGTGTTTTTAAAAGCATAAAAACTACTTTCCAAGCGTTTGACGAGCAAAATTTTCATAAATCCGCTCATGTTTTTTTGGGATGTTTCTTCCGGAGCCGATAATTGTTTTTTCAAATATAACAATGGCGTGTACCGGGCATATTTAAAATACTTTTCATGGGTAATCATTTTAATGGTTTCCATAAAAACCCGGTCGGTGTGTTCATCCATCTGATAATAAATCGGTTGCGGATCGGCCACTTGGGGGAATTTTAGTTTTTGGGCTTTTAAATCTTCTTTGAAGTATTTTTCAATTTCCCGGCGAGTTCTCCGTACCATAATGTGTTTCAGTACCTTATCGCGAATTTGAACGGCAATATCTTTAACGATTTCCATAAATTCATCGTTAGACCTGTCTAAATCTTTCAATCTTTTTTGAAGGTCTTTAAAAAATTTTTCCAAGTCTTTGATGCCGGGTATGGTACTGTTTCTGGCCTTTTGAAATAACTTAATCTGAGCCAAAATGTCCATAGGCGAATTGTTCAACGGCGTTGCCGTAACCAAAATAACTTTTTTTCCGCGTGTGATCCGGGATAATTTTTCATAGCTGATATTGCTTTCGTTTCTGAATTTATGCGCTTCATCGATAATCACATTGCTGTATTTTTCCACGCCTCGTTCCAGAATCTTATCCAGTTTGCCCACCGAAACAAAATTGGCGTGAATCTTAAAACTGTCAAAGACATTTTTCCAAGAATTCGGGTTGTCTTCGCTCAAAAGTGCCGGAGAAGCAATAACAAGAGTTCGTCCTGTCAATTGTTTGGCCAATAATGCCGCCATATAAGTTTTTCCCAAACCCACCACATCGGCCAAGAAAACACCGCCGTATTCTTCCAAAATCTTTTTGGCATTGATAACCGCCTGCTCCTGATATTTTAAACGCATAAAATTTTCGGGCAAGTCTTCATAAAACAAATCCGGATCCAAACTCAAATCCGCCTTAAAATATTCATATAATAGCTTTAAGTAAATTTCATAAGGAGTAATATCGTTTTTCAGGAAGGTTTTTTGACTAATTGTTTTGGTATAAACATCCTCAATATCAACCGCTTCGGCCCACAATTCTTCAAATCGTTCCAGAGCGTATTTTACATCGCTACTATTTTTCAACTGCACATTAAACTCATAATTATCCTTTAATCCCGCCTCCGAAAAATTACTGGAACCGGTAATAACATTCCCAAAATCCGGCCCGTCTTTATACCTGCTGATATAAACCTTGGCATGAATGCGGTTGGAAGGATGGGCTTTGATTTCTATTTTTCCCGATTGTATCCATTCGATAAATTTTTTTATACCTTCTTCAACTTCATGGGTATCCTCGGCTTGCTCTATCTCATAGATAAGATTTTTACTGATCGCTTTTCTAGTTTCGGTATGGGTTACAAATTCTATTTCACCACTATTACGGAATGATTCAATGATTGAAATCGTTTTGTTGTCGGCATTCAGTCCTACAAGAATTCTTATTTTTTCAACTGATTCAAGTGAATCATATAACTGATAAAACCCGCTTATTCTAAAATATCCCACCAAGACATCAAAAAATCTTACATGTTTCAATATGGCTTTAAACCTATCTAATAAAGTCTTACCTTCTTCATTAGTAAAAAAAGTGAGGTCGGTAAAATTTTTCATAAAAAATTTTTTGTTGATAAATTTAATAAATATAGTCGGATTAAATGCCCGTCTTCCTCGCCGACTCGCCCTTTGCCGTGGAAATGGTCAAAAACGACTTCCCTTCGGTCAAAT